>JAOAFX010000031.1 GCA_026416055.1 Caldifarciminota bacterium | reverse complement strand
ACACTGTACCCAGTGAATAAGAGCAGCCTGATGAGATATTAAATACTTCATCCGGCACAAATTTTTCAATGGCGAGTTTATAAGCCCGGACCACATCGAGTACATTCATGAATTCCCTTTTTATTTCTATATTGCCCACTTCAATCAGAGGTATCTTTTTCCCCCGCTCTATTTCAGCAATCTGTCGGGCGATTGAAGGTAAAACGAAATCTGTAGACTGTCCTGGTCCAGTATGATTGAATGGTCTCAAAATCATAACTTCAATATTATTCCCGGCATATTCCCTGCATATGAGCTCTGCAGCATATTTACTTATAGCGTAAGGATTTTTCAAAACAATCGGTGCATCTTCTTTCAAATTTTCGCCCCCACCATAGACCTCGCAGGTTGAGACAAAGATAAATTTTACCTTTTTGTTTAAAGAAAGCGCTCCTTCAAGAAGATTTACCGTTCCAATTATGTTTGTATTGTATGTAAAAGGTCTATCAACGAAGGATTTGGCGACCGAACTTATTGCGGCAAGATGGAATACAACATCCGGATTGTGTATTTTGAAAACCTCACGCACCATATCGAAATTCAAAATATCCATGTCTATATATTTTCCTTGTTTGGGGCGAAGGGGTGGATAACAGGTGGGAATAATAAGGTCGAGTGTTTCTCTCAAAATTTTAATCAGGTGCGAGCCAACAAAACCTTCCGCACCCGTTATCAGGATTCTATTCATTATATTCGTGAACGCCAGTAATCTAGTAAATCGCGGAGTGTTTTATCAAAAGGTATTTCAGGTTGCCATCCTGTTGCAGATTGGAATTTTTCGTACGAACCGATCAATAATTCTACATCTGAAGGTCTCATACGAGATGGGTCGGGCACAATCTTCAAGTCAATATTTGTCATTTCAATCAGTCTATTGAGCAATTCTCTAATCTTTATTCCCTTACCAGAAGCGATATTATACACCTCACCGGGTACCCCTTTTTTTAACGCCAGATAATAGCCCCGGACCACATCACGGACATCGGAAAAGTCTCTCACCGCTTCAAGATTACCCACATAAATCACCGGTTCCCTTTTTTTCTTTTCAATTTCGACGAGTTGACGGGCAAAATTAGAAGAAACAAAGACTTCACCACGACGTGGCCCGGTATGATTGAAAGCCCTGGTTCGGACAATTTTTAAACCATAACTTCTGTAATACTGAAATCCGAGGAGGTCCTGGGCGACTTTACTTACAGCATAAGGACTTAAAGGTCTGAGTGGATTTGTTTCTTTTATCGGAACTTCATCAGGATAGACAAGTCCATATTCTTCGCTTGAACCAGCAATGTGAATAAATGGATCTATTTTCAATTCTCGCACACCTTCAAAGATATTCACCTCACCGATAATATTGGTGGTAAGTGTTTCAGAGGGTGCACGCCAGGAGAACGGTACATAACTCTGGGCTGCAAGATGGAATATATAATCGGGTCTTGTTTCACTCAACACATATTTTACCGCTGTAGCATCTCTGATATCACATTCAAATAGTTTTATTCTATTTAATATGTGTTGAATATTTTCAAGACGCGAACGCCATTTGATTGTTCCGAATACCTCAAAATTCAATGATAGAAGATATTCAGCAAGATGACTACCGGCAAACCCCGATATACCGGTGATAAGTGCCTTCATAAACCTCCTTTCTTTTCTATGCCTGCAGGCAGATATGCCATGGGGTCGACAGACTGCCCTTTAAAGATAACTTCATAATGGAGATGGGGGGAGGTTGATTTACCGGTTGAACCAACCGTTCCAATTATTTTACCACCGGCAACAACATCCCCGTGTTTTACAAAGATTGAATGCAGGTGCCCGTAGAATGTTTTATAGTTAGGACTGTGCTCAATTACGATATAATTTCCATACAGGGTATCTACACCCACCGATACCACCCTGCCACTTCCTGCTGCGACAACCGGTGCATAGAGGGTGGCAGCAATATCAATACCCTTATGACTTTCATCGAATTTTTTTGATAACTGTCCAATTACCGGCATGAGGTAAGGAAGATTTTCGGTTTCTCCCCCTGATATTTTTTCCTGATCAAGCCCGGCTTTTAGACTGTCAAGTACCGGTGCTACTGGAGCAGGTGTTTTATCTACACCCAGCATTTTTTTAATGCGCTGATTTTCTATTTCATTCAGTTCTAACTTTTTTTTGAGGTCTTCCAGTTTTGCGAACTCTTTTTCAATCGCATTCAAACGCCTTTTTAGTAATTCCGATTCAATTAATCGGTAAGATATGGCACCGTAATTTATAAACCCGATAATGAGAAAAATTACAAAGACGAGGAAAAACAAAATTAAGATTAAGAAAGCCCTTCTAGAAATAAAGATGTGGCGGGAAAGAGAGGAACCGGTGGAGGTGAAAACGATGGAAAAACCTTTTTTCATCAATTATTCAAAACCCTGCTCGGCGCTGTGGACGATTAATTTAATTGCAGAATCTACATCACTCAGATCACAGACTTCATTTGGAGAATGTATGTACCTTGTTGGCACAGAAATGACACCGCTCAATACTCCTTCTCTAGTCATCTGGATTACAGCAGCATCGGTCGTGCCCCGTTCCAGGACTTCTATTTGATAGGGAATTTTCAACCGTTGAGCATATGATACCAGTTTCTCTTTTATGAAAGGATGGGCAATGAATGCGCTATCCATTATCTTTATCGCAACCCCCTTTCCTAGTCCTACTGCCATCCTTGGTGATTCAGGTGTGTCTCCGGTTCCGGTGACATCTACTGCAATTGCGTAATCTGGATTGATGCCGAATGCACTCGTCCTTGCTCCACGCAAGCCCACTTCTTCCTGGGCGGAGAATACAAAATAAAGTTCAGAACTGTTCTTTTTGATCTGCCTCATTGCCTGGATCAGGCAATAGCAACCAATGCGGTCGTCAAGTGCTTTGGCAATTATTTTATTGTTTGTCAGTTCGGTACTTTGATAAAAGGAAGCGATGTCGCCAATTTTGACCATTTTTTCTGCTTCCTTCAATTTTCGAGCACCAATATCAATATAATAATTGTCAATTTGAGGAGGCTTAGGAGTCTCGGGCTTTGATTCCACTCCGATAACACCTATAGTGCCATTCTCAAAAATCACCCGGTGGTGCAGAATTTTTTCTAAGAAGATGCCACCTACATTCGCAAATCTTATAAAGCCCTGATTGTCAATATGTTTTACAATCAACCCGATTTCATCCATATGAGCACAGAACATCAGTTTCTTGCTATTCTTTTTGCCTTTTGCAGGCAGATAGGCAATCAGATTACCCAGGGCATCAACTTTTGTGTCTTTACATATTTTTTTGATTTCCGCTCTTATGAGTGAGCGGATTTTTTCTTCACGACCTGAAGGACCGTAAATTTCAGTGAGATTTTTAATCAGTTCCATTTTGATTCCTTTAAGATTTGCTCAAGCCCAAGTGATAATAATTTTATGCTGTTCTTTATATCATGGATTGATGCAATTGAAATCGGTGAGTGTATGTACCTTGCCGGCGTTGATATAACCATGGCTGGCACACCGTCCCTTGTAAGATGCATTACACCAGCATCAGTTCCACCCACCATCGGTTGCTTATGTTGATAGGGTATCCGGTATTTTTGAGCAGTTCTTTCAAACAATTCTAAGAGATTTCTATCGCAAAGGATTGACGCGTCAGCAATGGTGAGTGCCGGACCCTTACCAATAGCAGGGTACATCGGTAAATCTTTTTTTTCAGGAAATTCACCAGACGCGGTTGTGTCCACGGCAATCGCCACATCTGGATTTATCCTGAAACTTACAACCCTTGCACCCCGTAATCCAAGTTCTTCCTGCACCGTGAAGGCATAATATGCAGGAATATCGGTTTTGCTGATCAATTCAATTAGTATGAAACAGCCAAGCCGGTTATCAAATGCCTTTCCAAATAGTAAATCACCGTTTCTCGTGAATTTTGTATCAAATGTAGCCATATCACCAATTTGAATTATTTTTTCGGCTTCTTCCTTTGAACTTGCTCCGATGTCAATAAAAAGTTCCCTTACTTCAGGTACCTTGCTCTTTTCTTGAGAATGAAGGAGATGGACAGGTTTATGCCCTATTATGCCGGGTATTTTTTTCTCGCCGATCAGTACCCTTTTAGCGAGTATTGACTGGGTTCTCAAGCCGATGGTTTTAAACTTCAAAAGACCATTCTTTTCAATACCCGTAATCATCATCCCCACTTCATCCATGTGGGCTGCCAGAAGTATCTTGGTTTTTTTAACCTTTCCTTTGCGTACAACAAGATTTCCATAGTCGTCTTCTATAATCTCATCTGCGTATTTGTGAATTTTTTCTTTTATGAAATTGCGTATTCTATCTTCGTCGCCACTTACACCGTTTATTTCGGTGAGTTCTTTTAACATAAGCAATTATATTTATGAATATTGATTTGTCAACCGCGTTTAGTCCGGAATCTGCCAATCTTCAAGATTTTTGCGATATTCGCTTCCGGGTCAATCACGGGTTCAATTAGAGGTTTTGAAGAGGTTAAAATCGTGCTCACACCAGGACCATGTCCGGCATAACGACAATCACCATGTATGACCACACCGATGGTAATCGCACCCTTGCGGAAACTCCTGCCGTAAAGGTTATCATGGTCTAAAATAGCGACAATATCGCCCAGCCTTATTTTGTCTATACCGAGTTTTTTAATAAAATCACGGTCTGTCGTCATTATGTCATAGTCTCCAGCGCCCATCATCAAACTTCCGGTACCAGAACCCATCAACTCAGCCGGAATACAGGCAGTGACCGGAACACGTATTTTATCCCTGACAGGTTTTATATTCATTTTGTGCAGCAACCCTGGGTCAATGTTATAAACTGCGATCTCCTGATAATCGATGAGTTTCAATCCCTGACCATAGCCCTTTATAAGTATTTTGTCATCAAGAGAAAGTTTTTCAAGAACATCGTCAGGGAAATCAATCAAAACATGTTCAGCACCACCGTGATGGCCGGTGACCACACCCCTTTTTCCTTTTGCATCACCCGATTTTATTATTGCCTCATTGCCGATACATGCATAGAAATTATAACCTGCATTTGGGCGGTCATATCGGTCTTTCTCATCAAGAATCGTGGAGACACAGGGTTCAATATGGTCTGCTTCCCAGCCAAATGCCGGATCCCCTACCTTTACATTGTAAACAATTCCACCGGTCCCTGGTAGGAGAAAAGGTTTTCCTTCAGCATCTACACTATGTGCACGTGGCCCACCAGGATTTGCTATTTTGCCCTGAATGGACATCATTATAAGGTTTTTTTCATTTGTTCTTAACATGTTTTTGCCTCCTTAAAAAGTCCACCAGAAATAAATGTTCATCTGATTTTCATCTTTGGTAGTAGAAGGTGTATGATTGAAATTGGAAATAAATTTTTTTCCGGCTTCAAAATTTAAATGAAACCGGGGTTGGATATAAAATTCGAGCCCGGGTAATATAAAGATGCTTTTCTCAACAACACCCGAAGGGAATTCAGGGTAAGCAGGTCCACGCTCAACTTCATAAGGCCTGTATAAACTGCCCTCACCCTTCCTTATGAACTCAAGATTGAGTTTAGGAAATAGATTCTTATCGTTGAGGAATCTGATCATAAGGGTTAAGCGGTCAACATCATTACCCAGTGTAAAACCAAGGCACAAAGAGTCGTTTTCATAAGTGTTTTTACGCAATTCATGGGTATATACCCATTTGTCCACAAAGGTATAATTAAACTTGAAGAACAGTTTTTCAAACAGAATTTTTTTTAGACCAAACTGGAAGGCAAGTTTGTGAGGATATTCAGTATAACCTGCAGGTGGTTCACTGAATTGATAATCGTCAATGAGAAACTCTCCATAGATGGTGGTATTAAAAAAGTTTAAAAGTCCGTCGAAACACCACATTATATTGTCGTTTCTATCCATTCCCCACTGACTCAAATAATAGGGAAGAAGAAAATTTAGGTATAGCGGTTCTATTTCTTCAGTCCAGAGGATACTTTCCGAGAATCCAATCTGTAGTCTGTTTAAATCCATGCCGATTCTATGGGTAGAAATGAATCTCATTTTTCTTGCGTCAAGCACGGAAAATGTTGATTGGAAATTGTAATACTTACCCTGATACAAAAATAAAAATCCATCATATCCTTCTTTTGCAGGTGACAGTAGAAGGCTGTGTTCGTCACCAGGTCCCAGTAATAAATTCCTTCTGCCCATTACGAAAGTAATCTTTAAATCTGAAAGTTTTATGAATCCTTCATTCAGATATGCCTGAACAATGTCCTTCCATGGCTTGGGACCGGTATAATCCAGATCAGAACTGAAATGGAATCTGATACCCTGGCTGAATACACTGTTGTTTTTTATCTGTCCTGACGATTGGAAGTCAAGATTTAAAAAGAGAAGTTCTTTATTTTTCCGTCCGGCATTTATGCTGAGGTTCGTATAAAATTCAGTGCCTTTCCTTAAAAATGGACCGAATAAAGAAACTATCCTCCGGTCTATGTTATTTAATTTTTCTTCTAAAAAAATCAGTGTATCAATTTCAGAGATGATGGCGTTTATCTCAAAAGGTTTGAGCATACCTGCTCTAATAAGTCCCCTGACCTGGAGATAATCAATCGCCATGTTCAGTGGGGAGTCTAGTGGTAAAATAGAACCAATCAGAATAAATATAATCAAATTTACCTCCTTATAAAATCCTCTCCATCAACAGATGGATCTTACCGTCTTTCCAGTTGCCTTTCTCTGGAAATGCGAAGATGAGCGATATATTTGCCAGAGTTGTTCTCGCTTCTATCCCCGCACCGTAAGCGTATTTGATATCGCTGTCAAAATAGGCGATGTCAAAAAAAGGATAAATCGGCAATTTTCTGTATTCAATATTAATCCAGAATGCTTGAGTTGTTAAAAATTCATCTTCTATATAGCCTCTTAAATTTTTTGACCCACCGATGCGGAGATAATCAAAGAACCCAAATCTTTCAGTTTTTACAAGACGGTAATGGGGTTTAGTAAAAAACCCGGCATGATTAAGACTGCCATCATAGAAAACCTTTAATCGTCCATCACTTCTTATGAGATAATCAATTCCGAAAGAATTTGAAAAACTGAAGGAACCAGTAATGAGTTCACTCTGTAATCCAAGTCCGATTACTGTATTTGCATAATTCTGGTTGCTGGATATGGTTAGATAGTTGACCATTTCATAACCCGTGGTGAGACTTATGTTTAAATAGTCGCTGACCGGTGTATTTAATTTTGCTTCCAGCTCTGTGAGTCGTGCTGAGTCAGATGCCCAGAGATGCATACGGGCACTGAATATAACAGGATGTAACAATACAGGGTCAGAAAAATTCAAATTTAAATCACTTTTCTTACTGATGCCGGCTATGCTCGATTCATATCCAATACTGAACAGACGCAGGGTTTTAAAAATATTGAGTGAAGAGAACTCGAAAGATAAATACCTGGCATCCCGGCCAAAAATCCCACCGGCAACTAAATAATCAGTAGATTTTTCTTTAAGTTCAAAGTATAAATAATAATCACCGCTTTTTTTAAGAATCTTTTCTGAAACACTTAAGAAAACACCTGTGCGTAGCAGAGTCTTTTTTGCTCGGTTTACATCGCTCAGAGAAAAGTATTTATCTTTTTTTATTCCTGATATTCTTTTTAGTGGTCCGGTATCAGTGCCGTTTTCAGTTTTGAAGATATAATCCTTTATGATGACCCGCTCTCCTTCATTTATGTGAAGAATCAACTTTTTCCTGTTGCTATCAGAGAAAAAGAATTCTGGTCTGATACTACAGAATGGAAAGCCACCATCACCATAAAGATCAAGAATCTTTTTTATGTAATTTTCAATATCCTGCTGGTTCTTAAAAGGTTGATAATGGCTCAAAAGATAGTCAGAGGAGAAAAAAGTATTACCTTCAAACTTTACTTCTTCAACGAAATGATTGCCGATGAGTATTAAATTCAGGATTGAAACAAATAAGGCCGCCATTTATCATCAGGTGTTCCGATTTCCTTCAAAATGAATGTAAAGTAATTTGGTTTTTTGGGTTTTCTCAGCAATTTCATATTGGCGGCCTGCAGGGTTCTATTGCCCTTACGATTATTACACTCAAGACAGGCACATACCAGATTTTCCCAGGAATCTTCACCACCCATGGCCTTGGGAATTACATGGTCAGTGGTCATTGGACCGGTCTTTTTTCCGCAATACTGGCATTCGTGATTATCCCTCTTCAATATGTTCTTTTTATTAAGTGGAATATCCTTTCTTTTTATCTGGACATAGTATTTCAATCTTAAAACTGAAGGGACCGGTAATTTTAAGTTTACAGAACAAATCGATTTATCACGGTCATTCTCAATAAGGTCAACCTTACCGAGGATAAGCAGAGTAATTGCCCGACGCAGTTTCAGAACTGTCAGGGGTTCATAATTTTGATTGAGCAAAAGGACTGACTTGTGGAACATATCTACATTCCTGCCCTCACCGGCAATATCACATCGATAACCAGATGGCGTGTGTACGTATAAAATCCAAAAATATTGGAAGAATCGTTATAAGCAACATAAATCCGGAATGAGTCTGGAATAGAACGGTCAATAAATATTGTATCATAATCTGGATTGAGCTTTAGTTTTATCTCTTTAAATTCAGCAAGGAGGTCGCTCATTATTTCGGCATCCGACCTCAGTGGTCCGAGCCTAACTGCGTCTTCGACCTTATTTTTGGCAGCAGAATATGTAAACTGGATGCGAAAGATCTGATAACCGACATAGCCAATGACCAGCAAGAACAGAATGAGAAAAATTATACCAAATCCAGAAATCCCCTTTGAAAAGCGGTGGTTCATATAATAACCCCCTGAAACTCAAAAAATAAATTTCATTTTTTGCTTTTGCCTTTAAAGAACCAGATGTCTTCATCCAGCTGCTTTATCCAGATTTCACATCTTTCAATCTCGGTACGCACATAAGAGGAAAATTGATTGTCATCGCGTGCCTGATTGTAATAGTTTATTGCCTGCCTTAAAAGACTTACTGCAGCTTCAGCCTCTCCGATATTCGCAGGTGTCTTTTTCTTCTCCCAAGCTGCTTTTCTCTGTGCACCCTTCCTTTCGTATATATCACCCAGCAGAACATAGGCATAGTTGTTATCGGCAGAAATTTTTAACGCCTCCCTGACCATCGTTTCGGCTTCAGACAATTTCCCCCTGCTTATCTGGAGGTCAGCGAAGTAAAGAATGGGTAATGGGTTGTCCGGTGCCAGTCTTTTTGCTTCTTTGTATTCTTTTTCGGCAGCCTGGTATTTTTTCTGTTTTGCATAAATCGAGCCTAATTGGAGACGATAGAAATAACTATCAGGTTTTTTTAAAATGAGAAAGTTGTACTCCTCAATAGCCTTTTCATAATATTTTAAATCCATATAGGTCTTTGCCAGCAATTCTCTAACATCAATAGCTTCTGGTTTTTTGGCTTTCAAAGCCTCAAGATAATTTACTGCTTTGTCCGGTTCGTTTTTTTCGATATAAACATTAGCGATGGCTTTGATTGCCACAAGATTATCAGATTCTACCTGCAGTGTCTTGAAATAATAAGTGAGAGCCTTATCATACTCTTTGGTTTTAGTGTAGACAAATCCAAGACCATTGAGGATGTTGGCATTGGTAGAGTCAATTTGTAAGGCCTTCATGTATTCACTGATAGCTCTGCCATAATCTTTCTGATCGATATAAAGGGCAGCGAGACCTTCAAAGGCACGGGTATCTTTCGGATCTACTTTTTTTGCAAAATTGTAAACTGACTCAGCAGCCAGAATCTCTCGCTTTGCACGATAGATCTGACCTATAGCGATATAGGCACCATATAATTTAGGATTGAACTTTATTGATTCGTTGAAATGTAGTAACGCTTCATCGTATTTACCCTGTTTTAAATATTCATAGGCGATTGAATACTCTTCCTGTGCCTTTGCCTTGGCGTCCTCGGTTGGTTCAGGTTCGGCTTTCTGCACGGGTTGTGTTGCAACACAACCGGTAATTACAAATGTGCAAAAAAGAGCAAAAATATGCAATTTGTAATATTTCATTTTTCTCCTTTCTTTTATAAAAATGGAGCCGACGGGATTCGAACCCGCGACCTCTTGACTGCCAGTCAAGCGCTCTCCCAACTGGGCTACGGCCCCAGAGATTTTTATTACACTCAATTTTATTCAGAAGACAACATTTGTCAAGAAGGAAATGCGGAGTTTCATGGTAAGAAATTTTTTCTGATTAAAACTTTCGATTGATTTATCTAATATTATGGTTATAATAATCCATGAAGTTGCTGATTTTTTTAATTACAGTAAGTCCATTTAATGAAGCAAATTTTGTGGCTCTGAGTTTTCGTTCAATAAGTGTAATGTCAAATCCAGCAGGAATTGGAGTAAATACCGGTGCTGAATTATTTTTTTCCTACCATTCAGGTGTAAAGAATGCGGGAATAACAATAGGAAATCTTGGTGCGGGCATTTCACATACCGACACAAACAGCATCTATGAAATCGGTACCGGGGTAAAACTGCCCGGGGCTTTCTCGATAGGTTATGCAAGACAATTCGGTGATACAACCGAAAATATCATCGGTTTGCTATGCGTTCCCAACCAGTTTCTCCTGTCCGGGATGAAGATGAATCTTTCAAGAAAAAAATACATGCACTATAGTGCGGGATTGAGATTAATGGGCAATACTTTCATTGTGGCTGGCGAATTTATCTATGAAGGTATTGAAAATAGCAAAAAATATATATTTGGTTTTATCATTTCACCACTGCAGGGAGTAAAGATTAACTTTCTTTCTGATACTCAATGGAACTGGCACGGCGGATTGGCATTGAGCACCTCAAATCTGGAATTGAGTGGAATCTATTCTTACCGGACTAAAAAATTCTCAGTCGGATTGAAACTATCGGCTCAGGGTCTGTACTAAAAGCGGTTATTTCACAACTATAATCTTTAAAATTTTCTCTTTTTCAACAACGCTTCTCAAAAAGTAGATACCGGTATTGAGATTAATCTCTTCATTGATATTTTCAACCTTCTTTACCAATCTGCCGGTTATATCATAGACAAATAGCAGAGAACAGGAACTTTCTGGCAGTATTTCTGAAAATTTCATTTTTGAAAGCACGGGATTCCTGAGCATTCTTTTTTGAGACGGACGGTCATTGTTTTCAACAATTCCAACCGCGGGATTGGAAGTTCCAGGGGTGAGTGTGTCATAATCGTGGAAATCAACATAATTGTTATCTGTGTCATCACCATCTGGATAGCGACCGAGAGAATGACCAAAACTGACATCTACGGCAGGCAACCATTCGCCGGTAAAGACCCATCCATCAAGGATTCCATAACCGAGGGCATCAATAACTATATTATTAAATCTCAGTTCAAGATTATCCGGACCGTTCTGCAAATCTGCGTTCGGGTCGATTAAATCAGCATTTGGTACCCAGGAATTCTGGGCAATGACAAAGAAACCATCATTAGGCATTGAATATCCGCTCAGATTTATCGTGGCATAAGGAATACCTCCACTGCCATTGACTCCGACGAGTGTGAAACCATTAAGATTCATCATGGGTGTTCCGAATAGTTCGATGTAACAACCGGAATCGGTACCAGGTGAGTCGTAATAAACTTCGTTTATATAGAGATTTATCCTTCCCACATAAATGGCATAGGTATCGGAGAATGTGGTAAGGTTATCATTATCAGTGAACTTAAAATAATAAAAGACCGTATCACCCGATGACTGTCCGGGTATCTGGAATCTGAATGTATCATTCGTTATGGCAGAATGGGAAATTTTGATTGGTGTATTGAGATTGTTTATTCCATAAAATAATGTATCAGCAGTAATTATACCGTCGTCAGATACTTTTGCATATACATTTATTTGTGCACCAGCATTCGGGTTTGTTGGTGTATGCCATGCTCTTACAATCACCGGTGCCTGGGTTGAAGGCGGGGTAAATGATGCATCATCAATATAAAAAACCGCACCGCCATCCCATGCCTGGAGGCTATCATAGGCACGAACAAATACATAGGCAGAATCAGCACCATTGGGTGCAACTGCAGTGAAAACCAGTTGTTGCCACTCGGTTGAATTTATAGAAAAATTATTTGACCAGACATTACTCCAGGTTCCACCAACACGCCATGCAATCGCCTGCCTTACCCTGCCTGCAGGGTCATTATCATAGACCCAGATTGAGAATGTATACCGGGTATTCGGTCTTATAGCAAACCTTGCAGAAAAAAAATCTGCTCTATCCTGTGTAGTTGTTATCAAACTGTCTTTCACACTGAAGTTACCTGAATGGACGATAACATCTTCCTGATAGACCAAAATAGAATCGTCTTTAAACCAGTAATCAGGCATACCACCAGTCCAGTTTTCAAAACCCGGATTTGGTAAAAGATTCTGGCTAAATGACAGGGTGATAATAAGTACTCCCCAGGTAATTATTCTTTTCATGATACCCCCTTGAAGCAATTATATACATCTAATAAGTGGTGTCAAGTTATATAAAGGGCTGTTATTTTCGAATTCGGATGTTTATCTTCAATTATTGGCAGACATTTGAGCAGTAATCATTATAAGCGAAGTAGGGCAAGGCTTTAGCCTTGCGTTTTTCAATGCAAACCTGAAGGTTTGCCCTACATTTTTGTAATGTTATTCCAGAAAAAATATCTATCAGGCAAGCTTGACCATTACACATCTATACGGCCATGTGATCGCAATGACAGGGTTTGCTTATTAATGGTTATCTACCACTTTTAAAAAGCAACCAGGAATTTTTTCCTGCTTTTGGGAATCGGTAAAGAACATAAACTCCTTTAAACCTTTTACCCTTTGCATTAAATTTAATAGCACTATCATTTATTTCGAGGATTTCATAATCTCCTTTATCCCATATCTCCACTTTTCCTGCACCATATTGACCTTCGGGAATTTCTCCTTCAAAGTCTGCGTAGCTCAATTCATGGTCTTCAACCTGAATGCATAGCCGCTTTATTTTAGGTTTGAGTGGCGGTTCCTTTGGCACAGCCCAGGATTTCAATACACCATCCATCTCAAGTCGTAAATCCCAGTGTAAATGGGTTGCCTTGTGTTTATGGATTAC
This sequence comes from Caldifarciminota bacterium, assembly GCA_026416055.1. Lineage (GTDB taxonomy): Bacteria > Hydrothermota > Tepidihabitantia > SM23-42 > JAOAFX01 > JAOAFX01. Next base: position 9,719 of record JAOAFX010000031.1, on the reverse strand, counting down.
GAATATCAATCAGCGCCTTTTCAGAAATTTATGAATCTTACTCGATGTATCGAGCAATGCACTTATGGATTCCTCTCTGTTGAACTGGTCAATGAAATAGGCGATGAATTCAGATATATCAACTTCCCTGAACCATTCGGCATCTTTTAATTTCGGATGCCGGTAGGTCAGGTTAGTGGCATAGACCCTTTTTATTATGTTACACTTGTATGCTTCTTCAAAACGCCTTATTCCATCATCAGCAAGGAGGGCGAATGTTACGACGACATAGATATCTTTGGCACCGAGCCTTTTTAATTCCCGTGCAGCCATGAGCATTGATTGTCCTGATGCAAGCATATCGTCCACAATCAATACATCTTTGCCCGTTAGATTTGCACCCAGAAATTCATGTTTTATAATAGGGTTTTTACCATCAACAATTTTGGTGGTATCCCTGCGTTTGTAAAAAAGGCCGAGTTCTATGCCTAAACTGTTGGCATAGTAGAGACAACGGTCAACAGCACCTTCATCCGGACTTACGACCGTAAGGTGTCCTTTATCCACGATGATATCCTTCTCATTTTCCAGAAGGGAGCGGATAATCTGATAACTTGCATGTAAGTTTTCAAAACCCATTAGCGGCACCGCATTTTGGACATGTGAGTTATGTGCATCAAAGGTGATAATATTTTTAACACCGAGGTTTTGCAATTCCTGGAGGGCAAGTGCACAGTCAAGGGATTCCCGTGCAGTCCTTTTATGCTGCCGGCTCTGATAGAGCAATGGCATTATGACATTGACCCTGTTAGCCCTACCACCGATTGCTGCAACCACCCTCTTTATATCCTGGAAATGGTCATCAGGGCTCATCGGTGTTTCTATACCCTGTATTGTGAACCGGCAGCCGTAATTTCCGATATCGTTTATAATGTAAACATCACAGCCCCTTATTGACTGATAGAGCACAGCCTTTGCTTCACCATTTGCAAATCTTGGACATTCACAGGGAATAATGAATGATTTTTCGCCACTTTTATTATAACGCCTTTTTACAAGTTCTCTATCTACAAGTTGTGCAAGTTCCTTTCCTCCAGGTGGGGCAATGAGCGCGATAGGGATGAGTGGTTTTTTCATGCTATTGCTTGAATACAGGACTGAAGATGAAGAATACCATAAAGAATACAGCTAAGATATACATCACTACCGAGACTTCCCTGCCTTTACCACTCAATAATTTTATCAAAACATAGGATAGAAAACCGAGTGATATACCATTGGAGATGCTGTAGGTGAAAGGCATACCGGCAATCGTGATGAATGCTGGAACTGCTTCAGAATAATCGGAGAAATCTATTTTTGTTACGGATTCCATCATCATTATACCGACGATGATGAGTGCGGGTGCAATCGCTACCGCCGGTATGAAGCCAACAAGTGGAGCAGCAAAGAGCGCAAGTAAGAATAGAATGCCGGTTGTTACTGCAGTAAGACCGGTTCTGCCACCCTCTTCAATCCCGGCAGCACTTTCAATATAGGAGGTTACCGTGGAAGTGCCGATCAATGCACCGACCACAGGTCCGAGTGAATCCGCAAATAGAACCCGACCGATTCTGGGGATATGTCCTTTCTCATCGACAAATTTTGCCTTCACAGCCAGTCCGATCACAGTACCTGCAGTGTCAAAGAAATCCACAAACAACAAAGTGAATATAAGTGTGATAAAAGACCACTTGAGGGCACCGATGATATCGAGTTTGAGGAATGTGGGAGCCAGAGAGGGCTTTAATAGCTGTAGCACTTCACCACGAGTGCGGAAAAAGGGAATGAAACTCAAAAGTGTGCCGATGAGAATTCCAATCAGGATTGCACCCCGAACTTTCTTTACAAGTAAGATTGTGGTGATTACAAGAACGATCCCGGCAAGGATGATCTTCGGATATACATCAGGATGGGCAATTGGTGAAATTTTGACGAATGTAATCGGGTCTTTGGTGATTAACCCTGACTGCTCAAAACCAATGAATGCGAGGAATAGTCCGATTCCGACACTTACCGCACATTTCAGCGTAAAAGGTATTGAGTCAATTATTATCTCCCTCAGTTTTGTGAGAGTGATAATGACTATGATGACACCTTCGATAAAAAAGAAACCCAGACCGATACGCCAGTCTATACCCATTCCAGCACAGATTGAATAGGCAAAAAAGGCATTCAACCCCATTCCCGGTGCCAGGGCAATGGGATAGTTAGAGAGCAGTCCCATTGTGATGCTTATCAAACCTGCAACCAGACAGGTTGCCAGTGTGACAGCACCTTTATCCATTCCTGCGGCCTGAAGAATCAATGGATTTGCTGCGATTATGTATGCCATAGTCATAAAAGTCGTGATACCGGCAAGGATTTCAGTTTTTATTGTAGTATTGTTTTCTTTAAGCTTGAACAATTTTTCAAACATAAATCCTCCTTTATCTCACCACGACGATTTTAGTAACATCATTGCCGGCACCATAAGTATAAAGTAAACAATAGTATATGCCGGCACTAACTCGATTGCCGTTTTCATCCTTGCCGTCCCAGATAAATGCTGAATTGGGCGAAAGCGGGCTGGTGTCTGTATAACGCCCTGGTGCCAGCTGATTATCTATTTCAATCTTTTTAATCAATCTACCATTTATTGAGTAAATTCTCAGTTCAACAAATGTTTCAGTATTCAAGACAAAGGGAATATAGATATTCTGATGGACTGAAGTGATGAAGGGATTGGGAAAGGGAGTGAGAAATTTGCAACCTTTTGTGAATTTTATTTCAGGTGGTGAATAAAAGAATGCTTTTACTGCATCTGGCCAGCCATAGCCAATTGTATCACTCGGTGAATTTGCAAAACTGGCGGTGGAAAAGAGTGCCTTCCGGAGCGAATCTCCATTCCATCGCGGATGGCCTTCAAGCAGGAGCGCACAGATTCCGGCAACGAGTGCAGTGGCTCCCGATGTTCCAAAAGAAAGGAGATAAGAATTGCTTTCATCAGGATTGACAACTACTGGAGCTGCTGCAAGACAGACAATCTCTGGTTTCAATCTTCCATCTGCAGTGGGTCCGTGTCCAGAGTAACGCCAGCGTTGGAATGTTGAGTCAATCCCACCGACCGTTATGGCATTTATTGCATCTCCAGGGATGACGAGCTGGGGGACTGCAACATTACCTGCAGCAGTCACTACAATTACACCCCTTTTAGTCGCTTCGTATACTGCTATAGAAGCTGGAGAAGTCTTACCATCGTAGTCTTCAGGCCATTGGTACCAGTCAATGTAGCCAAGAGAACTGGATATTATATCAGCACCCTTTGATTCACACCATTCAAGACCGGCGATGTAGGTATCTTCTTCTACCGGAAATTCGTATAATGAATCAGGATTTTCGGTCTTGGCGATTATGAGCTGGGCACCAGGAGCCACGCCGATATAATTATTAACTGAATAGCCACCCACGATCCCCACCATTTCTGTTCCGTGGCGGGGATGGAAGTATTTCGGGTCACTCGGATTATAACCATCAGTATTGCCATCACCACGCTGCAGGTAAAATTTTTTGATTTCCGATGAGATAATTGCAGTTAAAGGAAGATAGACAAACTCCTGACTGAGCGAATCCAAGTTTGTAAAACTCACACCATTATCATAAGAAACCCGCTGGTATAACCTTCCATTGCTCTCCCATAACACCACAATTTTATTCCCCAGTTTTGAAATGGAGATTTTGCCAGCTGAGTTGAGATTATCGGAGAGGTAGAATATTGGCTTGAAACTATCACCAAAATCATAAGAAGTTGTGAAGGCGATACGATAAAAAGGCGGATTTGAACAATCCTTGTATAATAAAAAGATTGTATCACCAGAGCATACTACCCTGGAATCTTTGCCGATGAATCCGGTAAATTTAACATCAAATGTATCAGCTGGAATGCTGGAGCGGACAAGGAAAATTGAATCTTCAGGAAATTGATAATAAAGCAAACCCATTCGCAGTCCACTGACAAATGCATCAGCGAGTTTAATATTTGCCTGGCCTGTAACAACTATCGTCTGTTGAGGAAAACCATTTATATTTCCCTTACGCAGGAAGATGTTATACTTATCGCGATAGAAAAGATAAATTGTATCGCCACAATGTAGCGAGCGTGGATTCTCGAAACTACCACTGACTATTGTCATTGGTCCTGCAATTATACCTGTGTCCAGGACGACGAAATTCAGTCCTGAACGGTTTTTAAAAAATAGAAAAGTAGTATCATCACCGCACAGGTTAATTTCGGTGACCCAGTTATTGTAGGGGTTGCTGGTTATTTTTTTTAGTTCACTCCATGTTTCACCATTATCACGTGAATATGTATAAAGAATGTCCCGTGCAGGCATATAGACGTTGCTTGTGTCGCCGATTAAGAATAGTTCAATACGGTCGGAACGTTTGTGAAAAAGCATTTCAGTATAGACACCATATCGCCCGGTGACCGGAGTGTTCTCAAGAAAAATTTGATCGCCACTCAGAAAATCATATTCCGCGATAACTTTTAAATTCTCAAGGGCATTGTGTTTTCTTCTCAAACCAGTATCAAGAAATCCTATTTTTACACCTGAACCAAAAACCCCGAGTTTGTGCAGGGAATCGATGTTGAACATCTTTAATTGCCGGTCAGTCAATAGTCCTATGGTATCCTGGAGGCTTATTTCGGTATCGTTAATTTTGTTGTAACATGAAACCGGTATTATTCTGTACACAAATTCAAAATCTGCAATTCTGTGGAGGTCATCGCGATGAATTAAGAAACTGGCAGCGTTGAGCCATTTGGAACGATATAAAAGAATCCCCCCTTCATTCTGAATTTCTTCAATGTATTCCTCTCTCACTGGTATATCGCCATAATCTATGATACCTTTTCTGAGCATACGTCTTCTTAAAACATCTGAATGCATAGTTTCTGTGGTTGATTTTAATACTGCCTGATAGTGGTCTATTTTAACCCCTTTGTCAGTAAATAACACCCAGGCACGAACGAATTCGTTAGTGAAACACCTCGGGTCAATTTTTTCATGATGGGGAGCACGGAAATTATATAAATCACAGAAAAGGATAATCACAAATGGCATCATGCCTCCTTAATTTTTTTAAAATATTTCGTAATCAAAATCTTTCTTCCTCCGTTTTTTAAATGGTAGAGCAATCAGTAACCCTGCAATGAAGCCGCCAATGTGAGCAAAATATGCCACACCACCGCCTTTCATACCGATGGATGCGAACCCTAAGAAAAACTGGTAGAGAAACCAGATGCCTATGAAAAAAAGTGAAGGCAAATAAGCGATTCTTAAAAAAAGTCCCAAGGGTATTAATGAAAGAATCCTTGCGGTTGGGAAAAAGATGAGATAGGCACCCATCACACCGGATACCGCACCACTGGCACCTACCATCGGTATCCGGGAAGCGGGTGTGGTAATACTATGTAAGAAAACAGCGGCAACACCACAGACAAGATAGAATACTAAAAATTTTATATGACCCATAAGGTCTTCAACATTATCAGCAAATACCCAGAGGAATAGCATATTTCCTGCAAGATGCATGAAATTAGCATGGGTAAACATACTGGTGAATATCGTAAGATAGGATGATATACCGGTGGGATTGAATAGCTCATAGGGAACCGTTCCGAATTGATATATAAATAATTCTTTGTCTGGACCGAGTAAAAATTCATAGAAATAGACTAATACATTTATTGTGAGAATGGTATAGGTCACGAATGGGCGGGTCCGTGATTCAATATCATCTTTCAAGGGAATCATATATCCGACCTATTTCACAAACTGCAAATGCTGCAATGGCTTTATTCTCTCCAATTTCACCAATACCTTCGTTGGTTTTCCCTTTAATGGAGATATCTTCTGGATGCATTGAGAGTGTATGGGCAATATTTTTTTTCATTTCCTTAATATATGGTAGTATCTTAGGTTTTTCGGCAATTACCACAGCATCAATATTTTTTACAAAAAAACCAGAGTTTCTTAAAAATTCACCAACTTTTTTTAACAATTTAAGGCTTGGTATGTCTTTATATTTTTTATCTTCTGGTGGAAAGTGTAATCCAATATCACCTAAATTTGCTGCGCCCAGGAGTGCATCACATATTGCATGTAAAAGGACATCACCATCTGAATGGCCGAGCAGACCCAGTGGATAGTCAATTTTAACACCACCAAGATATAAGGGTCTTTTTTCAACCAATCTGTGGATGTCATAACCGATACCGACCATGCCATATTTTATTCGTTAATAATGAAAAGTCAACATCAATTTTAGTGTTTTTACACTTGACAGATAAAAAATTTTATGTAGAATAGTGATATGATTAGTACCTCAAAAGAAGAATACAGCAACAATGTTATCCACAATCATTATCTCATCTTGAGTGAAGAATCAGTTCTAATAAACAATAAGATAAACGACATAAAAAAAAGATTAAATGTTGACGAGAATTTCGATTTTGAAATCTGTTCCATAACCGAATGCGAGTACGATGATATTATCAATAAAATATTTACTTCTCCTTTTGTTTCTCAGAAACGAATAGTTGTGATAAAAAACATAGAAAAAAAGGACTTGAATGAATTAAAGGAATTTGCACAACTGCTTCCAAGAGTGCCACAGTCCTGCTGCCTGATTATGGTTTATAATTCTGAAAAAAAGCAACAAAGGATGCAGGTACTTGAAAATTTCAAAAAGGTATGTGCGATATTCCCCCATGCCCACAGTATAACTCTTATTCCTGATGAAGGCACAATTTACCGCTGGATTTCAAATAAGCTGAATAAGATGGGTTTGGGTGATAGGCCAGAGATGGTGGAATATCTCATGGAAGAATTTGAAAATGACTTAACCGGGATGAAAAATGAATTACAGAAAATAGAAAATTATCTGTTTCAGGCAAAGAAGATGGACTTATATGAGTTGAGAGATATTTCACAAGGACTCACCCATAGTAACGTATACAATATAGCAGATAATTTTTTTCATCACAATCCTGAGGCGATTAAACAATTTGTGAGGTCAGAGGCATACCTGAAAAATTCTTCTTTATTGATCGGTGCCCTGGCCAGGGCACTGTGTGATTATGCAGGGAAAAACAAAAATGAACAATGGATACGACGGATATGTGATGAATTATTTTATCTTGATAATCGTGTTAAGAGGGGTTCGGATTTTATAGAACTCGGTCTTGAGATTTTTTTTATAAAAAATTTGAGCACCTGAATGGTCAAAGGAGCAAGATATGAAAGATAATTTAGAAAAACTTAAAGCGATTGAATTAGAGCGGAAGGATCTGCTCAGCAAATTGCAGAAGATTGAGGAGAAAAAGGGAAGTGTGAGTCATGAGGTCTATATTAAGGTGAAGACTGATTACGAAACAAGATTAAAGAAAATTGATGAAGCACTCGCTGAAAATAAAGAACTTGTGAAGATGGAAATGGATAGATTGAATGGTGAATTATCAGAATTGAAAAAAGAAGAGAAGAATTTGAGATTGAATCTTGAGGAGATAGAGTTGAGGTACACTATCGGTGAATATAGTGAAGATAAATTCCATGAACTCCAGAAGGAGAATAAAGAAAAGTTGAATAAAGTGGAAGGACAAATCAGGGAACTGGAGGAGAGGATAAGGTGGTGTCGTGGTCTGCTTGGTGAGGAAATCATTGAGGAAGAAAAGGTGGTGGAGAAAGTTTCAGTGGAGGAGAAGAAAGAAGCTATTGAGGAACTCAAGATTGATGAACATATCCTTGAGGAAAAAATACCCGAGGAAGTAAAAAAACTTGATGAATTGCTCATTGAGACTAATGCCCTCCTCGAATCTGCGGAAGAGGCCACCGGGAAAGTAAAGAAAGAAAAAGAAGAAGGGATTGCCTGTCCCAAATGCGGTTTTTTAAATCCTCCTGATTCCTGGTATTGTGAAAAATGTGGAGCAGAAATCCTTACAATCTAATTTAAAAAATTATGGTCTATAATCATCAGTTAATAGAAAAAAAATGGCAGAAATACTGGATTGAAAACAAACTTTTTGCTACGAATGATAATCCTAAAAAGAAGTATTATAACCTCGTGATGTTTGCTTATCCCTCAGGCGACATCCATATGGGTCATTGTAAAAATTATGTGATTGGTGATGTCATTGCAAGGTACAAAAAGAGAATGGGATACGATGTTCTCCATCCATTTGGCTGGGATGCCTTCGGTTTACCTGCTGAAAACCGGGCGATTGAAGTTGGTATCCATCCCGCGGTCTGGACAATGGAGAACATAAGGGTTTCAGACGAATCACTGAAGATGCTTGGCATAAGTTATGATTGGGATAGGGAAATCATCACCTGTCTTCCAGATTATTATAAATGGACACAATGGATGTTTCTGTTGATGTACAAAAGGGGCTTAGCATATAAAAAAGAAGCCTATGTAAACTGGTGTCCGGGTTGTCAGACTGTGCTGGCAAACGAGCAGGTTGTGGATGGACATTGTTATCGTTCGAACTGTAAGGCACCTATAGAACGCAGGAAGTTGAATCAATGGTTTTTTAAAATCACTGATTATGCAGAAAGATTATTAAAAGACCTAGACCGACTCACAGGCTGGCCAGAACGGGTAAAACAGATGCAAAGGAACTGGATTGGCAAAAGTGAAGGAACGAATATTGTTTTTCCGGTGAAGAATCTGGACATCAGGCTTGAGGTATTTACCACTCGTGCTGATACTGTTTTCGGGGTCACTTTTATATCAATCGCGCCTGAAAATCCTGTTCTTGAGCAGTTGCTCAAGGAGGCTCCATACCGGGATGAAGTCCAGAGATATATAATTGAGACATCGCGCCGGAGCATCGTGGAACGTGCAGAAAAAGAAAAAGATGGTGTCTTCACCGGACTTTATGCAATAAATCCGGTCAATGGAAGAGAAGTGCCGATTTATGTAGCCGATTATGTCCTTGTTGAATATGGAAGTGGTGTGGTGATGGGTGTCCCAGCACATGATTTCAGGGATTTTCAGTTTGCCCAAAAATACAACCTGCCCGTGGAAGTGGTGATTAAACCAAGGGATGGAGATTTAGACCCGGCTCAGATGCAGAATGCCTTCGTTGATTATGGGATAATGGTCAATTCTGGAGAATTCACAGGGTTGACCTCAGAGCAGGGGATAGAGGCAGTTACTGAATCATTGAGCAAAAAAGGGATGGGTGGAAAGGCGGTGAATTATCGAATTAAGGATTGGCTCATCTCACGACAGCGCTACTGGGGTGCTCCTATCCCAATAGTCTATTGCGATAAATGCGGAACCGTTCCTGTTCCGGAAAAAGACCTGCCGGTTTTACTTCCCGAAAACATAAAAGACTTCATACCAAAGGGCAAATCCCCTCTTGCTGCGGTGGATGAGTACATGAAAACGGTGTGTCCAGTATGTAACAGACCTGCACAGCGTGATCCGGATACGATGGATACATTCGTCTGTTCTTCATGGTACTTTTTAAGATATCTCGACCCCAAAAATGATAAAGAATTCTGCTCAATGGAGAACGCCCGCAAATGGCTTCCCATTGATCAGTATATTGGTGGTATTGAACATGCCACTGGTCATTTGATATACTTTCGCTTTTTCACAAAGGTTCTCTACGATGCGGGGTATATACCCTGTCTCTTATACACATCTGA
>JAOAFX010000030.1 GCA_026416055.1 Caldifarciminota bacterium | reverse complement strand
GATCATACCCACACTCTGCTTCGCCACAAGATTCCAGACTATCTGGGAAAAAATGGAATTTCCGGTGGATACCATATTACCAACGTTTGTTTATGGTTGTGACTGCAGTGGTATAGGTGGTATTAATGGTGATGGGTATGCTGATTTTTTGACCAACAAAATGTTATTTGGAGACGATAGAAACATTTAACCAAGAAGTCCTTCTTCACTTAGGAAAAAATTATCTATCCTATACGCCCGATTTGATTTACAGTCATCATATTTTTCAAACAAACGACGATTGCTTTGGTTGTATGCCTGGTGGTCTTGGTAACATCAACGGCGATGGCTATGATGATTTTACCATTGTTGCCGGGCATGCCATCACCGATACAATGCCCTATCCTGCCCGTTATGAGCAATTTGGCTTTGCCCTTGATAACCTTGGTGATGTGAATGATGATGGTTATAAAGAATTTATGGTTGGTGATTTTTTTCTATCCTGAACCTGGTGGTGCCTATGGCAGGGTTTTACTATTTTATGGCGGGTCACAACTTGATACTTTTCCGGACTGGCAGATAGTTGGTATTCCTTTTATCACCCATAATCTGGGTAGCGGTGTTGACCGTATTGGTGATTATAATGGTGATGCAGTTTATGTAGGCACAGTTTATTACGAACAAGGTGTTGCCCGAAACTTAGGTAATGTCGGGGATGTAAATGGTGATGGCATAAATGAAATTATTTTTACCACTGATTATCCACCAATCGTACCTTATCCTGATGCCTATGGATGGGTCAGGGTGATGAAAATCACTGAACCAGGTCTGCCCGATTCCATCACCTGCAAAGGCGGTGATAAATATATTTTGATTCAATGGCATGGCAAATTTGAAGAAAATACCAGTCATTATCAAATACTAAAAAATACCCGGTCTGGTACTCTGGGCTGGCATCAATTACAGATAGTCAATCCCCAAAACCCTTCTTTTTATAACCTCCTGGATACCGCAGTTGAATTCTCAAAAAACTGGGTCAGGGTTTATGATAAATGGGGCAAGCTTGACCATCAGGACCTTTTTCTGCGCGACAAGAACAGATTATTATTGAAGAGTTTACTGGTTATCAGGATTTTGGTGGTCTTGTAAATTTGAAATGGCAGATTTCAGGTGGAGATATTACAGGATTCAATCTCTATCGTGAGGTTAGTAGAACAAAAGAAAAGATTGCGACTTTAGGTCCGGAGCAGAATAGTTATAGTGATGTTACATCTGAAAAAGACATTCAATATTAGCTTGGGATTGTGCAGAGTTCAGAAGAAGAGAGAGTGATTGGATCGGTAGTGCCTTCGGGGATAATCAGTATCATGCCCGATCCATTTCGTAATCGTGTCAAACTTGGTTTTCGTGCAGGTAAGCATGGCAGGTATACTCTTGAAGTATATAATCCTTTAGGACAGATGGTCAGGACTGTTTTCAATGAAGAGAAGCCGGGAGAGTATTATGAGGTTATCTGGGATGGTAAGGATGATTTGAATCGTCAGTTGCCTGCGGGTGTGTATTTTGTAGTCTATCAGATGGGTATCTCAAAATCGGGTGTCAAGGTGGTGATGTTGAGGTAATTTGTTGGGTTTTTCAAACAAAAATGCAAGGCTAAAGCCTTGCCCTACGTTGGGCTTGGGTTTGCAGGGCTGAAGTCCCACCCTAGGAGAATATTAAAATGATAGCATTGCCGGACAAGCTCGCCAACTACAATAGATAAATTTTGCAGGCAATCTCTATCACCACATTGAGATAATCATAGTTACCAATTTCGTTAAATCGAATATTGACAAAAACTTTTTCTTGAATATAATAGTTCAGTGATCGATAATCTGTTATCCTGCAGGTCGACACATTCCGACTACCCAAAAAGGGTACCATCGGTAGGATATTACTTTTACAAAATCACGAATAGATTCAACTTTAATCACTACTGGTACTGGCACTTCCGGGCCCAATAAGGGTCAAGAATCCCTTTTGGTCCCGGAAGTGCCTTGATTTCCTTCATTAGATATTCCCAGCCTATTCCAATTCTAAAAAAAACGAAAGGAGGTAATCATGATAATTACAATGTCTGTCCAGGCAAATGATGAAGACATTGAAAGGGTTAGAAAAAGAGTAGAAGAATTGGGTTATGGAACGAAAATTTTTCGCGGAGAGAAAAAAACTGTTATCCATGTGATTGGCGTGACTGATAGAGAAAAAATCACCAAGGCTGTTGAGCCTCTACCCGGTGTTGAGAATCTCATCCCGATACTGAGTCCTTACAAACTTGCCAGCCGTGAATTCCACCCAGAAAATACTATCATTTCTGTCAACGGCAAGAAGATTGGAGACCGTATGATTGCAATAATTGCTGGTCCATGTGCGGTTGAATCAGAGACCATGATGATTGAACTTGCCTGTGCTTTAAAAGAAGCCGGTGCGCAGTTCTTGAGAGGCGGTGCCTATAAACCACGGAGTTCACCATACAGTTTTCAGGGGCTCGGTGAAAAAGGACTTGAGATACTGGCAAGGGCTCGGGAAAAGACCGGTCTTTTAGTCGTCACCGAGGTACTTTCCGAAATTGACGTGCCACTTGTGTATAAATACGCAGATGTTCTCCAGATTGGGGCACGCAACATGCAGAATTTTCCACTTTTAAAGACCGTAGGAAGATTCAACAAACCAGTCTTGTTAAAAAGAGGGATGTCAGCAACGATTGAAGAATGGCTCATGGCTGCTGAATACATTCTTTCTGAAGGGAATTCCAATGTCATACTCTGTGAAAGAGGGATAAGAACTTTTGAAACTTACACCAGAAACACACTCGATATTAGTGCCGTGCCTGTAGTTAAACATTTTTCTCATCTTCCAATAATCATTGACCCAAGCCATGCTTCAGGTGATGCAAAATATGTCAATTCCCTTGCAAAGGCAGGCATCGCTGCCGGAGCTGATGGAATAATGGTTGAAGTCCATCCGGATCCAGCAAATGCCCTTTCTGATGGCAAACAATCACTGAGGATTGAAACCTTCAGGGAATTGATAGAAGAAATAAAAAGAATTGCAGATGCGATCGGAAGGACATTATGAGCAGTTCAGTCCGTGTTTATTTTCAAGGCACTAAAGGTGCATACAGTGAACTCGCTGCTGAAGTTTTTTTTGGCAGGATGATTGAGGGAATTGGTCTGCCGAAATTTGAAGATTTGCCCGGGGCACTGGATAAAGACCATCAAGCCTATGCGATATTGCCGATCGAAAATTCTCTTATGGGCAGCATTCACAGAAATTATGACCTTCTTTTGATTAGCGATGTGGGAATTGTCGGCGAGGTAGAATTAAGAATTACTTATAATCTATTCGGCCTTGATGCAAAAAATGAGATAAAAGAAATCTGGGCACATCCTGCGGTTCTGGAACAGTGCCGGGAATTTATTACAAAACACCCTGATTACAAAGTGATGTCTTTCTTTGACTCAGCTGGTGCAGCAGAAATCATTGTAAAAAACAATAGAAGAGACATCGGGATTATCGCCGGACCGAAAGTTGCCTCAATATACGGATTAGAAACGCTTGTAGAAGGAATAGAAGACAATCCTATGAATTTTACGCGGTTTCTTGTTCTTTCCAAGAAAAAAGATATTTATCGAGAACCAGATGCAAAGTCTTCACTTGTCTTTGGTGTCAAAAACGAACCAGGTATTTTGTTCCGTTGTTTGAGCATTTTTGCGCTCCGGAATATAGACTTGATGAAACTGGAATCCCGACCAATCATTGGAAAACCCTGGGAATACATTTTCTACATCGATTTTCGAGGAAGCATTGCTGAAGAAAGATGCAGAAAGGCTGTAGAGATACTTGAAGAAATTTCTGTTTACTTTAAATTCTTTGGCAGTTATCGGGTAATAAAGGAGCATAATTATGAATCTCAGAGTAAAAAAATGTAGCATAGCATCGGGTGAAATAGTAGTGGGTGGAGACAAATCAATAACCCATCGGAGTTTGATTCTCGGTGCCATTGCCCGGGGACGTACCGAGATTCTCGATTATTCCCGTGCTGAAGATTGCCTCTCTACGCTACGATGCTTAAAAAAATTAGGGGCGGAAATAGAAATAGAAAAAAAGAAAATTGTAATAAATGGCAAGGGCTTACGAAGTCTACATGAACCCGATGATGTGCTGGACTGCGGAAATTCAGGAACGACTATGCGCCTTTTAGCAGGGCTCCTTGCAGGCCAGAAATTCTATTCAGTCCTCAGTGGTGATGATTCCTTGAGAAAAAGACCCATGGAAAGGGTAATCAAACCGTTGAAATTGATGGGAGCCAGGATTGAAAGCCGGCAAGGTGGATTCGCTCCACTTGCCATTAGAGGGAATAGATTGGAAGGTATCGAATACCGACTCCCTGTTGCCAGTGCCCAGGTCAAATCTTCATTGATGCTTGCCGGTTTATATGCTGATTCAGAGACGATTATTGAAGAGCCTGTTCCTACACGAGACCATACTGAGAGATTGTTCAAATTTTTTGGTATAAAGTTCATCAAAAAAAAGAATCGAATCAGAGTGATTCCGGGGCAGGAGTTTAAAGGGATTAGAATAAATATTCCCAATGACATCTCATCTGCAGCATTTTTTGTAGTTCTGGGATGCCTCATCGCTAAAAAACTGATACTCAGAAATATCGGGATAAATCCCCTGCGAACGGGAATGATTGAAGTATTAAAAGATTCTGGTGCACTAATAGAAATAAAAAATCAAAAAGTTTATGCGGGTGAACCTGTAGGTGATGTTTTCGTAAAAAAACATAAACCATCACCGTTTGTGATTGGCGCTCCATTAATCCCGACATTGATCGATGAAATTCCTGTTCTGGCTGTCCTTGCTACTCAATTAGAAGGTACATCCATCATAAAGGATGCAGCAGAATTGCGAGTCAAAGAGACCGACCGTTTAAAGGCCATCGCCGGTGAGTTAAAAAAATTCGGCGCAAATATAAAAGAACTGGCTGATGGTTTAATGATAAATGGTCCATCACGCCTGAAAGGGACGGTATGCGAAAGTTATAATGACCACCGGATTGCCATGGCGCTTACCATCGCAGGATTGATTGCAGATGGCGAGACTGTAATCAAAAACGCCCAATGTATAAAAATCTCTTTCCCTGATTTTATTGATAAATTAAAGACTATTTGTGGAGAAGATTATGTTCGAATTGAAGATGCACACATCACTCCGGGATTATAAAACAACACCCGTGGCAGCGTTTTATCATCTTTATCATGATGAGCAGTATGCCTTTCTTTATGAATCACTTGAACAGGGTGGTATTCATGGTCGGTTCTCGTTCCTCGGATCCTTTCCTAAAATTATCTTCAGGTCAAAAAATAGTATTACAAATATCTCAATCGATAACTACGAAGTAAAACAATACGGCAATCCTTTCATGCATTTACGTAAATTACTAAAACCGGAAGAAAAATCCTGTTATTTTGCCCCCTTTAGTGGGGGCGCAGTCGGTTATGTTACCTATGATGCAATCAGATACTTTGAAAAAATTCCGGATAAAAATCCTGATGAATTGGAAATTCCTGATTTATTATTCATTTTCCCTCTGGAGATTATTATATATGACCATCAGTATAAACTTGCCCACATTCTTATGTTTTACAATGATCATAACCGCCTGAATTATATAAAAGAAATTCTGAAAAAAGGATTCTCATTCAAGCAAAAAAGATTATTAAGAAAGAGAAAAATTTTCTGTAACTCAAATTTTACAAAAAAAGAATTCTGTAATGTGATAAAAAAAGCAAAGGAATACATCTCTGCTGGTGATATATTCCAAGTCGTTCTTTCACAGCGCTTCAAAACCGCAGTAGACATGCCGCACTTTGATATCTACCAGGCATTGAGACTGACCAATCCATCACCATACATGTATTACTTGAAACTCGATAATATCACAATCCTCGGCTCTTCACCAGAAACTCTTGTGAAGTTGAAAAACGGAATTGCTATATCAAGGCCTCTTGCCGGAACCAGACCCCGGGGTAGAAATCGGGCTGAAGATAAAAGGCTGGAAAGGGAATTACTGAATGATGAAAAAGAGATTGCCGAGCATATCATGCTTGTAGACCTTGCACGGAATGACCTCGGTAAAGTCTGTCAGTATGGAACGGTCAAAACCACGGTATTATTAGATATTGAGCGGTATTCAAAGGTGATGCATATTGTATCCAATGTCGTAGGCAGATTGAGCAAAGATTTTGATGGCATCGATCTCTTTGTTGCTTCATTTCCCGCAGGCACTGTTTCGGGTGCGCCAAAGATAAGGGCTATGGAGATTATTGATGAACTTGAAAATGTCAAAAGAGGGCTTTATGCCGGTGCTATAGGCTACTTTGACTCCATGGGTAACATAGACTTTTGCATTGGAATAAGGATGATTCTCATCAAGGACGGTATTGCTTATATCCAGGGTGGTGCTGGTATCGTCGCCGATTCCATTCCTGAGAAAGAGTATCAGGAAACAATAAACAAAACCAATGCATTGAAATTAGCACTGGAGATAGCATGATACTTTTAATTGACAATTATGATTCATTCGTTTATAATCTTGCCCAGTATTTAGGTACATTTGGTGAGAAGATAATGGTATTACGCAATGATGAGGTTACAATACAGAGCCTAAAAAAAATGAGATTTGACTATATATTTATTTCACCCGGTCCAAAGACACCCGCGGAAGCAGGACTTACATGCCGGATAATTGAATACTTTGCTGATAAGGTACCTATCTTCGGTGTCTGTCTCGGACACCAGGCGATCGTTGAAGTCTTTGGTGGAAAAGTTGTCAGGGCAAAGCAGGTCGTCCATGGCAAAGTATCTTTAATCTACCACGACCAGAGGACTATTTACAGAAGAATAAAAAATCCATTCCCTGCAACCCGTTACCATTCCCTGATCGCAGAGAGAGAATCACTTCCGGATTGTCTTGAATTAACCTCCTGGACTATTGAAGGACTGGTGATGGGCGTAAGACACCGGCATTATAGCATTGAAGGTGTCCAATTCCATCCCGAGTCAATTTTGACCCGCTCGGGAATCACAATTCTTCGAAATTTTTTGACTCATTACAAAAAAGAAAAATGAGAAAGAAAAGGAGGAATTTTGCGCATCATAAAAATCAAAAATCTGCGTGAAAGTTTTTTTAAATCCCAAATTGAGTGTAATATGTCCATTGTACATCGGGTCATAAACGAAGTGAGAAAATATGGTGACCAAGCAGTGAATAAATATACAAAAAAATTTGATAAAGTTTCATTAACGGATTTTCGTGTTAGATCTGCAGAAATAAAGAATGCATATGAAAACATGAATGAAAGGTTGAAAGTTGCCCTGAAACAGGCAAAAAAGAATATCGAGAAATTCTCCCGTGCACAGTTGAAGCAGTTGAAAAATTTTCAAATCCAGATTGTTGAAGGCGTAGTAGCCAGCCAGATTGTAATTCCACTTGAAAGGATTGGGATTTATGTTCCGGGAGGAAGATTTCCGCTCGTTTCCACAGTATTGATGTGTGGTGTGCCGGCAATCGTGGCAGGTGTAAAGGAAATTGCTCTATGTTCACCACCCCTTTATAATAACACAATCCATCCCTCAATCCTTGCTGCTGCTAAGCTTGTGGGCATTAAAGAAATTTATAAAATTGGTGGCATTCAGGCGATCGCTGCACTTGCCTATGGGACAGAAACTATAAAACCGGTCGTTAAGATATTTGGACCAGGGAATGTCTATGTTGCGAATGCAAAAAAGATTGTATCAGGTGATGTCGGGATTGATTTCATCGCTGGACCAACCGAAATTTTAATAATTGCCGATGATTCTGCAGCGCCAGAAATTATTGCGGCAGATTTGCTTGCCCAGGCAGAACATGATATGAATGCAATTCCGATACTCATTACCCCATCTCTGGTTCTTGCTAAAAAAGTAAAAAAAGAAATTGCCCGCCAGATTAAATTTTTAAAAACAAAAATGATTGCTCAAAGCTCAATAACCAACCAGGGTGTGATCATAATTACAGAGAATTTAGACCAGGCAATTGAAATTGCGAACAGAAAAGCGCCCGAGCATCTTGAATTGCAGGTCAGAAATCCTGGAAAGTATATAAACAGGCTGAGAAACTACGGCTCTCTCTTCCTCGGAAAGTATTCAGGAGAGGCATTCGGTGATTACACCAGCGGATTGAATCATACCCTACCAACATCTGGTGCTGCAAAATATACAGGTGGTCTACATATCAAAGATTTTTTGAAGATTCAGACCATCTTGAAAATAAATAAAAATGGATTGCGAAATCTTGGTCCAGTTACTCAAATAATTGCCGATGAAGAAGGTTTATACGGCCACTCTCACTCAATAAAGATAAGGATGGAATCGTCTGACCCTTGACTTTAGAGAGATAATAAGTAAAATTGAATTATGAGCATAAATGTTCTTAATCTCATAATCTTCAGCATTACCATTAGCTCGGCTAATGGTGCTTTTATTGGTGATATCTCTTATTCTGGAGACACCGAGCTTTCTACAACATCTTTCAAACTCTATGATCGGGACGGTAATATGCTTTACCACATCATTAATCCCGACGCGATAACATTTTTTATAAGCAATTCAGGAACGGTCTTTGCCACAAATGAGCAGAATTTGTATTTCTATAAGTTAAATGGCGAGATAAAAATTTTGAAAGAACTCCATTATCCCAATGGATTCGGTTTTTCACCGGACAATAAAATCTTCTTTGCTTCAGACCGCGATGGTTTGTATGCATATTCAACATCCGGCAACCTCGTTTATCAATTCAATCCTGGAAGGCTCTTTACCAGTACAGAGAAAGCGGATCATGTGGCAGTCGTTTCAAATGATACGGTCTTTTTCTACGAAAAAGGAAAGTTGAAATCTGTGAGCGTACTACAAAATCCTTTTGTGAGAAAAATTCAATTTGTGAAGAAAAATTTGATTGAAATAGAACTACCCGATACCATAATTTATTTAGAATTCACGCCCAGGACAAAGGAGGATTGATGCTTTTGCTATTTCTGATAAATGTTGGATGGCCCCTTTCGCCTCAGAATGAACCCCATCCTTTGGGCAACAACTGGGGTGAATATCAGTATTACGGAAGTGGGAGTGCTTATATGCACCCCGGAATTGATGTAATGGGTATCACCGTTGGAAGACCGGTCTATGCAGTCCAGCGGGGAATTGTAAAGGCGTGGCTCACTACCCAGGCTGAACTACACTGGCGTCTTGCAATCGCTGATTCAAATATTTCCAATGATTCGGTTGAAGCCTGGTTATATGCACATATTGACCCAAACCAGTATCATAAAAATGTGGGTGATGTTGTGAATGCTGGTGATTTGATCGGCTATCTAGTCCGGTGGCCAATCACCGGTTTTGACCACTGCCATTTTGCACGCATAAAGGATATTGGCGCGGTCTGGAATAATGCGGACTGGGCATTTGTAAGGAATCCTCTTGCCATCATTACTCCTATTGGTGATACTGCAAAACCAGTTTTTGAGAATGCTTATGGAAATTATAAATTTGCCATCTGCAACAATAATACAAGTACTTATCTGAATCCGCCAACCATCGTCAGTGGTAATGTTGATATCATTGCCAAAATTTATGACAAGACTGGCATACCATTATCCCAGAATCCTGTATGGGAAAAGATGATACCTATGCGCATCAGTTATTCAATCCGTGGACCGCAGAATGTTCCTGAGCGCCTCTCTTTTTTGTTTCGTGGCTATCTATATTATACAAGTAATGTCAATGTTGTATACAAAAATGATGCTGTATGTACCACTCGTGGTGATTATGAGAATCGCGATTTCTATTTTGTCGTAACAAATACCGATGGTGATAGTTTGATTGAATCTACTGATGCAAATTATTCCTGGAATACCACTGGCTTTCCTGCTGGTAATTACTGGATTATAGTGACTGCATCAGATCCTGCAGGAAATACTACAAGAGACAGTATGATGGTAACAATCCCCGGACAGTCAGTTGAAGAGAGAGATGTTTATATCTCATCAAAGACAATTCTAACAAATCCTGATAAATCACTGAATGAATTCTTTAACAGGGCTGATTTAAAATTATATGATGTGAATGGACGATTAATGAACTCCAAAAACAATCTTGTTCCAGGTGTTTATTTTGCTGTTTATAGTGAAAAAGGAGAATTAAAACACAAAAAGATTGTAGTCATAAAATAGTAAACCAGTACTAACTTGACTTTAACAGTGCTCTGAGTATAATGTAAAATATTAGATTTACCAGACTGGGGGATCGTCTAACGGTAGGACGATTGGCTCTGGACCAATTGGTCGGGGTTCGAATCCCTGTCCCCCAGTTATTTTTTTCATTCCAGCCGGACGATAAACACAAATTCAGTTACACACTATCTCAAAACAGTCTTGACTTTTGACAAATTATATTTATAATGTTATGATGCAGGAAGGACTAAATATCTTTGAAGAAGATTTCTGGGCGATAACCGAGGCACTGAACCGTCTACTCCAGGGTACAAATGCACGCACAATCCTGCTCATTGATAAAGCCGGTCAGCTCATCACCTCTGCCGGTGATACTTCGAGTATAGATGTATCATCATTCGCTACCCTTTCTGCAGCCGATTTTGCTGCCACGAGCCAGCTTGCAGCTTTAATCGGTGAAAAAGAATTTTCCACACTATTTCATCAGGGAGAAAAGGAAAATCTGTATGTTTGCCTCGTTGCTAATCGAGTGATACTTGCAGTTATATTTGACCAGCGCACCACACTCGGTCTTGTCAGAGTGAAAGCAAAGAATACTGCACAGGAACTGGAAAAAATCTTTGAGGATATTTTCAAAAAACTTGGCAGGAATCAGATAACACAGAAACCTTTTGATTTGGATTTTACCAAAGCTGCAGAAGATGAACTTGATAAATTGTTTGGATTCTAACGAGTAATCATGGCTTTAATAAATTATGCATCAAGAGAAATAAATTGTAAAATAGTATATTATGGTCCAGGTCTTGGTGGTAAAACTACGAATATTAAGTATATTTATTCAAAACTTAATCCCGAAATAAAAGGAAAATTGATAAGCCTCTCTACTGAGCTTGATAGAACATTGTTTTTTGATTTTTTACCTGTTGACCTCGGTACAATAAAAGGATTCAAAACAAGGTTTCATCTTTATACGGTTCCTGGACAGGTTTTTTATAATGCTTCCAGAAAGCTGATTTTAAAAGGTGTCGATGGCATAGTCTTTGTCGCCGATTCTCAGATTGAAAGATTTGAAGAAAATATTGAGTCTTTTCAGAATATGGAAGATAATTTAAAGACCTATAATATCTCCATCGACAAGATACCGATTGTAATCCAGTATAATAAAAGGGACCTGCCGAATATAACATCGGTAGAAGAACTCCAGAAAGTCCTTAATCCTCAATTGAAATATCCCTATTTTGAGGCAGTAGCTGTTCAGGGTATAGGTGTCTTTGAAACATTGAAAGAGGTTTGTAAAAGGGTATTGCTGAATTTATCTTAAAATGTCTTCACAACGCTGCAGCCGGTGTCAGAAAATCATACATCCAGGGGATTTATTTTACAGACTTTTGATAAAAGTTTTCGCGGATTTTGATGGTGTTATAAATATCAGAAATACAAATTTTGATATCAAAAAAGAATTCAAAAAAGTAGAAGCACTTCCAGAGGATTTAATCGAAGAAGAGGTATTTAAAGAATTCATCTTCGTTTTGTGTCCACGTTGCAAAGAGATTTATTGTGCTAATCCTTTATTCTTACCCCTGGACGATGCCTATTTTTAAACAAAGGTGAAGACTTTTATCCATCTCCATAATCATACTGAATATTCACTACTCGATGGTGCCATGAATATACGTGGACTCGTGGAGCTTGCTCATGAATATAATATGGAAGCACTCGCTATAACTGACCATGGTAATCTATTTGGTGCCATTGAATTTTATAAAGAAGCAAAGGAAAAAGGTATTAAACCGATTATCGGTATGGAGACATATGTTGCCACTGGTTCAAGGAAGAATCAAACCAAGGACTCTAAAGTCCCGGAATCTTCTTATCATTTAACACTTTTGTGTGAAAATGAAATTGGATACAAAAATTTAATAAAGCTTACCTCATTTGCCTACCTTGAAGGCTTTTATTATAAACCAAGGGTGGATAAAGAATTACTCGGTATGTACCACGACGGTATCATTGCATTATCAGGATGTTTTAAAGGAGAAATTCCCTATAAATTGAATGCAGGCGACGAAAGAGGTGCTGAATACGCACTCCAGGAATATCAGGAGATATTTGGTAAGGATAATTTCTATATAGAATTAATACGCCTTGGGTTGAAGGGTGAAGAAGAGATGATAAAAAAACTTGTGAAATTGAGCCAGAAATACGACGCTCCAATAGTTGCCACAAACGACTGCCATTATTTCACTGCTGACGACTATAAAGCCCATGATGTGCTTTTATGTATTGGCACAAAAAAGACATTAAAGGATAAAGAAAGGCTCAAGTTTGAAACCCGGCAGGCATACTTTCGCAGTCCCGGTGAAATGGCCGAGTTATTTAACGACCTGCCTGAGGCAATTTCTAACTCATGGCTAATTGGTGAAAGATGTAATCTCTTGATCGATACATCTGGAAAGGATGTAAAATTGCCAAGTTTTCCAAGGCCTGAAGGCTATGAAAGTGATTTTGATTACCTTAAAGAATTGACATACAAAAATATAGAGAAAAAGTTTCCCCATATG
Organism: Caldifarciminota bacterium; assembly: GCA_026416055.1. GTDB lineage: Bacteria > Hydrothermota > Tepidihabitantia > SM23-42 > JAOAFX01 > JAOAFX01. Next base: position 10,428 of record JAOAFX010000030.1, on the reverse strand, counting down.
GGGCCTGAGATTAAGGAAAGGCTTGATTATGAACTGAAAGTTATAAAAAAGATGGGGCTTGTCGGCTATTTTTTAATCGTCCATGACATAATTCAGTTCGCCAAAAGAAATAAAATTCCTGTGGGTCCAGGCCGGGGTTCAGCCGTGGGAAGCCTAGTATTATATGCACTCGACATCACTGAAGTGAATCCACTGGAGTTTAATCTTCTCTTTGAAAGGTTTTTAAACCCTGAACGGGTAAGCCTTCCTGATATCGACATAGATTTTAGTGATACGAGAAGAGAAGAAGTCCTTGATTATATAAAGAAAAGATATGGTGTTAATAATGTCAGTCAGATAATTACCTTTGGAACAATGCAAGCAAGGGCTGTAGTAAGGGATGTAGCAAGGGTTCTTGACATTCCTTACGAGGAAGTCGACCGGATTGCTAAATTGATACCACCACACAAGAAGATTTCACAGGTCCTGGAAGAAGACAAGGAATTCAAATCCCTGATAAATTCAAAGAAAGAGTATGTTGAATTGATTGAAATCGCAAAAAAACTTGAAGGGCTTGCACGCCATCCATCAATCCATGCAGCGGGTGTGGTGATTACACCAAGAGAACTGATTGAGTATGTACCATTATATCGGAATCCGGAAAAAGGAGATATCTCCACCCAGTATGATAAGAATGCGTTGGAATCTATAGGATTACTAAAAATGGATATACTCGGTTTGAAAACCCTGACGATTATTGATGAATGTTTAAAAATGGTCAATTTAAAGAAAGAAGATATTCCTTTCAATGATAAAATGACTTATAACCTTTTAAAAGAAGGCAGAACAACCGGCGTTTTCCAGCTGGAAAGTCAGGGTATGCAGGACCTTTTAAGGAGTATGCAACCTGAGCGTTTTGAAGATATAATTGCAATAATCGCCCTTTACAGGCCAGGACCCATGGGAAATGTAAATATTCAAAAATTGATAGAGAATAAGCAAAATCCTGGTAAAATTTCATATCTTCATCCCCGCCTTGAGCCCATTCTTAAAGAGACTTATGGTATAATTCTTTATCAGGAACAGGTTATGCAAATCGCCTCCAGCATAGCCGGTTTTACCCTCGCTGAAGCCGATAATTTGAGAAGGGCTATGGCAAAGAAAATTCCAGAGTTAATGTACGACATAAGGGAAAGATTTATAACGGGTGCAGCGAAAAACGGTATCCATGTAGAAACTGCGGAAAAGATTTTTAATCTAATCGCGCCATTTGCAGGCTACGGCTTTAATAAATCCCATGCTACTGCTTATGCGGTCATTGCATATCAGACAGCATATCTAAAAGCCCATTTTCCATTAGAATTCATGCTCTGCTCACTTAATAGTGAAATGGACGATACTGACCGGATAAACGTACTCATCAAAGATGCCCGTGGGCTTGGAATAGAGATTTTACCGCCGGATATAAACAAAAGTTTCAATGAATTCAAAAAAGAAGAAAATTGCATTAGATATGGACTGGGTGCAATAAAAAACCTTGGAAAACCTGCAGCAGATACAATTGTAAAGGAGCGTTCAAGAGGGATTTTCCGTTCTTTCCTCGATTTTCAAGTAAGATGTAAAGGATTGAATAAAAAGGCGATAGAATCACTCATAAAGGCTGGTGCCTTTGCCAGTCTTGAGCCAGATATCGAAAAGCTGTTAAAAAGGGTGGTTGATAAAAAAATTGAGAATGCTCAGGAAACACTTTTTGGAGATGCACAATCGAATAAAAGCATTGAGTCCAAAAATGTCTTTATTAAAAAAAGTTGTTTAGATTATTTTGCCTTTGAAAAAGAAGCCTTCGGTTTCTATTTTCGTGAACATCCCCTTGAAAAGTATCGGGAGGAGTTTAAATATATGGGGTTGATACCTGCATCAAGGATTAATGACCTTGAAAATGGAAAAGTTATATCCATAGGTGGCATCCTCCATACCAAAAGGATAAGAAAGGACAAAAAAGGGCGTGAATATGCAATACTCACCATAGAAGATTTGGAAGGAAATATAGACGTTTTCGTCTTTGCTGACCACTTTGAAAAATATCGTGGACTTTTGAAAGAAGATAATCTTCTTGTAGTCAAAGGGGCTGTCTTTGGGGAAGAAGAAAAGAAGAAATTAAAAGCAGAGTTTATCTGCTCTCTTCAAGAGGTCTATAATTATTACCAGAAAATCGTTATTGAATGTCGTGATTTAGAAATCCAGCCCGAAAAACTCAAGTCCCTTTATGATTTGATGGATAAATACCGTGGTGAGTGTGAAGTATGGTTTCAGATCTTGGACTCTGATGGTTTTAAGAGTATTCGTTCCAGAAGCATAAAGATAAATCCCAGACCAGAAGTTTTATCAAAAATTCGTGAAATCTTTGGAGAAAGTGCTTTAAAGATTATACGTAGATTTTAAAGGGAGGATGGTATGTTTTTTATCTTTATATTCTCCATGTATTACATTGACCAGCCTGCAATTATTGTGCCTACACACGGTGATTATTATATCCAGCTGAGGTTTGGCCCTGCAGGTGAGATTATTGGTTATGGCTCAGTAGATCTTCTTGATAGGATATCCCTTGGTCTTAGTTATGGAGCATCCAACCTCATTGGTGCTGGCAATCCGGGTTTTTATAAATTACCTGGAATCCAGGTCAGGTTGCTCGCCCTTGAGCAGATGTTATGGATCCCGGCAGTTGTCTGTGGGTTTGATAATCAAGGCTATGGCAGATACCATGACAGCACATCGAGGTATGATATAATGTCAAAAGGATTGTTCATCCAGGTAGGTAGTAGTTTAGAATATCCTGATTTGATGATAGTACCGAGCATAGGTGTAAATTACTCTTTTGAGCAAGGCGGCAGGATAGATATCTATTCAGGCGTAAAATTTAAAATAGGCTCTACAGAGTTTATGCTTGATTATTCTCCAAACCTCGGAGATGAGAAAGATCAGAATAAAGGATATCTAAATACAGGGATAAGACTTATCTTTTATAATCAATTATTCTTTGAATTCGCACTGAGGGATTTGCTCGATAATAGTAGCGAAAATCAGCAATTGAATAGAATGATTAAGATAGGGTACCAGGCTGCATTTTAATGTTTCACGTGAAACATTAAACAGGAGGTATAAGAATATGATTAAAGAACTTACCGATATCGATTTTTTTCAGGAGGTTGAAAAATCCTCCATGCCCTATCTTGTCTATTTCTGGGCAATATGGTCTCCAACCTGCAAGGCGATGAGTAAATACATCGAGGAAATAGACAAAAAATATTCTGATAAAATAAAAATAGGAAAGGTAAATGTAGATAATGAGATAAAGACCGCGAATATGTATGATATCCAGAACATTCCCACGATTCTCATCTTTGAAGGGGGAAGTGTAAAAGAAAGAATAATAGGGACAATAACAAAAGAAGTCCTGTTAAAAAAACTGAATAGATATCTCGGAACAAAATCTAAAAAACAAAGGGGATAAAATGAACAAAAAAATAATAACCATTCTTGGTATAATAGTGTTGGTGCTATGCGCCAATAAAAATGGTAACAAATCTGTCAAAGAGACTAATGATTTTACATTAAAATCCATTGATGGCAAAGAATATACCCTCTCAAAATTAAAAGGCAATGTGGTGATATTGGATTTCTGGGCAACATGGTGCCCACCCTGTCGAAGGGAAATACCACATCTCATCGCATTGTATGATAAGTATAAAGATAAGGGTTTGATAATCCTCGGTATAAGTACCGAAGATAAGCAAACCCTTGAAACTTTTAGCAGGGAAAATAATGTAAATTATCCAATTCTCCTCGGTAATGATGAGGTCTTCAGAAAATTTGGGGTGCGTTCAATCCCGCATACATTGTTTATTGACAAAAAAGGTAATGTGAGAAAGTTACAGATTGGATATTCAGATGAATTAATCCCTTATTTTGAAGCCCTGATTGATACCCTGATCAGTGAATAAAAATAGATCGGGAAAAGGAACATAAAATGATAACCCTCATCTGGAATAGAAAAGGATTACAATTTGTTGCCTCTGATGAAGCTGGGCATCAAATCATCGTAGATACAGACATTGAGTCCGGAGGTTTTAATCAAGGATTCAAACCCATGGAACTATTACTTGTTGCTCTTGCTGGCTGCATGGGAATGGATATCGTCTCAATCCTTCAGAAAAAAGGCGGTAAGATTGATTCATTCAAAATGGTATTAAAAGGTGAAAAAAACCCTGAACATCCAAGGAGATATTTGAAAATCATCTATGAGATTGAATGTAAAGGTGAATACCGGCGAGAAGACCTGATAAGGTCGTTTGAACTCTCAAGGGATAAATACTGTTCGGTTCTGGCAACCTTGAAAAATCCCCCAGAATTTGAGTTTAATCTTCTTTAGCCACCTTAATGTCTAAGCAGAAAATCTAATGACCATTTACTAAACGAAAAACTATACTAAATTTTTGTATAAATATTGATTAGTTCAAGTTAACATACATGGATTGACAGGAAGGATATTTTGGTTAAAATAGGACGTGTGGTTTTTTCTCGTCCTATATGCTTCAGTAGAATGTTTCATCGCCCGTGACCGGCCTAATGATGGTGGCGGCTCAATTTATCTTTCCTGGAAAAGCATTGAAGACACCCTGATTGATGGATATGTAATATTTCGAAGGGTTATTTCTGACACTGTATTTACCAGAATCGGTTTTGCAGGAAGATATGCAACAAACTTTGAAGATAACAGTGTTCAGGACTCATTAAAATATATCTATCAAATAGCGGTCCAGAAAAAGGATAGTCTTTATTATCACACCACGAGCAATATCGCCCAGTCTTCAGCCCAGTTCTTCCATAAAGGCAGATTGAATATCCTTTTTGCAATCATTATCTTTGCAGTGTTTTTGATATATTTTGTGTCGCGCGCAAAAAAAGGAGCAAAATTATTCATACGTAAAATTGCCGGTCTTGATGCAGTTGAAGAAGCAGTAGGCAGGGCAACGGAAATGGGAAAACCCATCCTTTATGTTCCAGGGCTGGGTGACATTGATTTTCCTTCAGTCATTGCCTCAATGAATATCCTGGGTGAGATTGCAAAAAAATCAGCAATATATGAAAATCCAATCATCGTCGCAAATTGTTATCCAGTTGTTTACACGGTTGCCCGTGAGGTTGTAAAGCAGGCATACATGAGCGAAGGAAAGATTGATAAATTTAAAGACGATTATATCCGCTACCTTACCGAATCACAGTTTGGATATGCAGCCGCGATAAACGGAATCATTCTGCGTGAACGCCCAGCCACGAATTTTTTTATCGGACCTTTTTTTGCAGAATCGCTCCTCCTTGCCGAGACTGGGAACCAGACTGGTGCAGTTCAAATTGCGGGCACAGACCAGGTACTCCAGTTGCCATTTTTTGTCGTTGCCTGTGATTATACACTACTCGGCGAGGAAGTTTATGCTGCATCGGCATATTTAACAAGAGAACCGGTACTGGTTGCATCACTCAAGGCGCAGGACATGGGGAAACTTCTCTCGCTCTTCATACTTATTCTTCTCACCGTTCTGGCATTTTTTAAAATAAATCTCATTTCCCTGTTAAAAGTACAATGAAAAAGAAACTTCCCCTTGCGTTATGCTTAACGATGGGAATTTTGATGGTCTCTCAGTTCTTTATCCCCCATCCTGTATCCACCAGATTTAACACAACTATTAACAAATGGGTTGTCGTTATTTCTGCATTTGCACTCGTTTTAGGAATTGGAAATCTTACCGGTCATCATATTACAATTATTAAACGTAAAAAGCCTGATTGGCTTTACAGTCTCGTTACCATTGTCAGCATGCTTGGAATGGCAATAATCGGCCTTTTCTTCGGAATCGATGAAAAATCTTTATACCAGAAGATATATTTAAACATTTTAACACCCCTCGGTGCAACCATGTTTGCCCTTCTTGCCTATTATATGACCTCAGCCGCTTATCGTGCTTTTCGGGCACGCAGTCTTGAAGCCGGTTTACTGCTAGGTGCAGCATTCGTGGTGATGATCGGTTTCATGCCGGTAGGAGAATTGATACATCCAAGCATACCAGGATTTGCAGAATGGTTGATGCGCATCCCTAATATGGCTTCCCAGCGGGGTATATTACTCGGTGTAGCATTCGGTGCTGTTGCCACTTCGCTGAAGATAATCCTCGGTATCGAACGCTCCTGGCTGGGTGGAAAGGATTGAGATGAACTTATTTCAAAAACTTGCAAAGATTGATAGAAGATTGATTTACCTGACTCTTACAGTTCTGGTGATATTGCCTTTTTTTGTAAAATTTCGTATACCTCAGAATATAATGCCTCAGACCAGAAAATTATTTGACTTCATTGAAAGTCTGGGTTCCAGAGAAACAAAAGCGGTTCTTATTTCAATTGATTATACACCCCAGACAATGCCTGAATGCCATCCCATGGCAATAAGTCTTCTTACTCATTGTTTCAAAAAGAAAATCCCGGTAGTCGGTTTATCATTTGATCCCCAGGCACCGGGGTTAGCAATTGAGGCATTCAACAGGGTTGTAAATCAAATAAATGCCCTGGCAAGGACGAATGCGGATTCAGTCATTTATGGAAGGGACTATGTCTATCTTGGCTGGAAATCAGGCAGGATTGCAGCATTGATGGAGATGGGGGAAAAGATAAGCAATGTTTTTCCAAAAGATTACTACAATAATTATACCGATTCCCTTCCCTTAATGCGGAGGATAAAAAATTATCGTGATATATCGATTGCAATCATTCTTGCAGCTGCAGATTATCCTCAGGAATGGCTGATGTATGCCCAGGCAAGATATGGACTCAAACTTGGCGCTGGGTTGACTGCAGTAATGGCACCGAAATACTACCCATTCCTGCAGACCGGACAGTTATCTGGAATGATTTCGGGTATGAAAGGTGCAGCAGAATATGAAAATCTACTGTTAAATTATGGATATACAAGAGAAATCGGCAGGGCTGAAACAGGAATGAATTCCCAGACCTTGATCCATCTACTTATTATATCCCTCATCATTATCGGCAATATTGGCTATATTGCTACGAAGAAAAATGACTGAAACGATTATCAATAAACAATTAACACTGAAAAAGGGTGATTATTATGAGCTCTGATCCCTGGGTCTGGATTGCAGCTTTTTTGACTTTGATGGTATTTTCATTCCTTTATAGAGATAATCCCTTTTATAAATTTGCAGAGCATCTTTTTGTCGGTATTGCCAATGGGTACTACATTGTCTTTTACTGGCACCAGGCATTGAAACCGAATCTCCTTGAGCCATTGAAAGCCGGGGAATTCTTATATCTCATTCCCTTTTTACTGGGTATAATGTATTTTACAAGATTTATTCCTAAAATAGGCTGGCTTGTGCGTCTGCCAATGGGATTTATGATTGGCTGGGGTGCGGGAATTTCCATACCAGCAAACATCCAGGCATTCATTTTTAAACAGATTGAAGGCACGGTTGTAACACCTGAAACACTAAATTCTGGCTGGGAAGGGATATGGTCAATTATAATCCTTGTCGGAGTAATCTCCACACTTATGTATTTCTTTTTCTCAACCGAACAACGTGGTGTTTTAAAGTGCAGTTCGCGCCTTGGTATCATCTTTATCATGTTAGGATTTGGTGCATCATTTGGCTATACTGTGATGGCGCGAGTAAGTTTATTAATCGGTCGAATTCAATTTTTATTAGGTCCCTGGCTGGGACTGATAAAATAAAAAAGGGGGTTTATGAGAAGCCAGGAAATAATTAAAATTACTGAAAAATTTAGTGCCCATAATTATCATCCGTTGCCTGTGGTATTGAAAAAAGGGAAGGGTGTCTGGGTCTGGGATGTGGAAGGCAAAAAATATCTTGATATGCTCAGTGGTTATTCCGCATTGAATCAAGGACATTGCCATCCAGAAATCGTAAAAGCTACCAAAAAACAAATTGAGAGTCTCACCCTCACATCAAGGGCGTTTTATAATGATAAACTCGGTTTCTTCTTACAAAAACTTTGCAGTCTTACCGGCTATGAAAAGGCTTTACCGATGAATTCCGGTGCTGAAGCAGTTGAGACTGCGATAAAGGCGGCAAGAAAATGGGGTTACTACAAAAAAGGAGTTAAAAAAGATAAAGCAGAAATAATTGTCTGTGAAAATAATTTCCACGGAAGGACGATAACGATTGTGGGATTTTCTTCTGAATGCCAGTACCGGGATGGTTTTGGTCCATTTACACCCAATTTTAAGATGATCCCGTATAATGATGTCCACGCTTTAAAAAAGGCAATAAATAAAAACACTGTGGGATTTCTTGTTGAACCTGTTCAGGGTGAAGGTGGGGTGATAATTCCCGATGATGGCTATCTCAATGAGTGCTACAAAATCTGTAAAGAAAACAATGTCCTTTTCATTGCTGACGAAATACAAACCGGTTTTGGTCGAACTGGCAGGCTTTTTGCCTGTGAATACGAAAATGTAAAGCCAGACATTCTTATAGTTGGCAAGGCACTTGGTGGTGGCTTTTATCCTGTTTCTGCAATCCTCTGTGATAAAAGGATAATGGATGTATTCAAACCCGGTGACCATGGTTCAACATTCGGAGGAAATCCTCTTGCCTCTGCAATTGGTATGGCAGCCCTGGATGTTATAATAAAAGAAAATTTGCCTGGAAGGGCTTACGAACTTGGCAACTGGTTTATGGAAGAATTAAAAAAGATAAAAAATCCAGTGATAAAAGAAATCCGGGGAAAAGGACTTCTGATTGGTATAGAATTGAAGAAAAAGGCAAGACCATATTGTGAAGCATTAATGAAAAATGGAGTACTTGCCAAGGATACCCATGACTACGTCGTGCGCTTTGCACCGCCACTTGTGATCAAAAAAGAAGAACTGAAATGGGCGCTACCGCGGATAAAAAAGGCTTTTGACACCTGTGTTTTTTGATTTTCCCCCTTGACTTTTTGGCAAAATTTGTTATAATATATATGCTCAAGTTTTAAAATCAAAAACTACAAAAATTTTCTGGTCTTTGACAATTTATCTTTTGAGAATTGTCCAGGGTATTGGGTCCCAGAAGGTTTAATTTATCTTTCTGGAGAGTTTGATCCTGGCTCAGGACTAACGCTGGCGGCGTGTCTTAGACATGCAAGTCGAACGGACACTCTGTTGTAGCAATACAGCAGGGTGTTAGTGGCGAACGGGTGAGTAATACAAAGGTAACTTACCCTGGAGTGGGGCATAACCTCGCGAAAGCGGGGCTAATTCCCCATATGCTCACGGGACGAAAGTTCTGGGAGGAAAGGCTTCGGTCGCTCCAGGATAGGCCTTTGGCCCATCAGCTAGTTGGTAGGGTAATGGCCTACCAAGGCGATGACGGGTAGGGGGTGTGAGAGCACGTCCCCCCACATGGGAACTGAGACACGGTCCCAACTCCTACGGGAGGCAGCAGTCTAGAAATTTGCGCAATGGGCGAAAGCCTGACGCAGCGACGCCGCGTGGGGGATGGAGTCCTTCGGGATGTAAACCCCTGTTGCTGGGGACGATGATGACGGTACCCAGCGAGGAAGCCACGGCTAACTCCGTGCCAGCAGCCGCGGTAATACGGAGGTGGCGAGCGTTGTCCGGAATCACTGGGCGTAAAGGGTGTGTAGGCGGTCTGGTGTGTCGGGTGTGAAAGCCTCCGACTCAATTGGAGGATTGCATCCGAAACTACCGGACTTGAGGCCGCAAGGGGAGAGTGGAACTCGCGGTGTAGCGGTAGAATGCGTGGATATCGCGAGGAATGCCGATGGCGAAGGCGGCTCTCTGGTGCGGTCTCCTTTTGGAGAGCTGGTTGGTCATTATCTTCGGGTAATGGTCAGCCGGTCCTGACGCTGAAACACGAAAGCTGGGGGAGCAAACGGGATTAGATACCCCGGTAGTCCCAGCCCTAAACGATGTGCACTTGGCATATGCCTTTTTGGTGTGTGCCGTAGGTAACCTGTTAAGTGCACCGCCTGGGGACTACGGCCGCAAGGTTGAAACTCAAAGGAATTGACGGGGACCCGCACAAGCGGTGGAGTATGTGGTTTAATTCGAGGCAACGCGAAGAACCTTACCTGGGCTTGACATGCTGGTGGTACTGAGCCGAAAGGCGAGGGACCCTGCTTCGGCAGGGAGCCAGCACAGGTGCTGCATGGCTGTCGTCAGCTCGTGCCGTGAGGTGTTAGGTTAAGTCCTGCAACGAGCGCAACCCCTGCCCTTAGTTGCCATCTTGCTCTTTGGGAGTGAAGGCACTCTAAGGGGACTGCCCCGGTTAACGGGGAGGAAGGTGGGGATGACGTCAAGTCATCATGGCCTTTATGCCCAGGGCTACACACGTACTACAGTGCCTGTTACAA
>JAOAFX010000002.1:52911-79255 GCA_026416055.1 Caldifarciminota bacterium | reverse complement strand
GAACTTGAGCCGCTTTATGATTCAATGGCATTTCCGTATATGGAAACATTTGAAGGGTATCAGGAACTGATGAAGAAAGTGGGTTTCAAAGTTCTGGAGGCGATCGACAATACCGAGGCATTTGCCAGACATTTTGATGAATACTACAACATGGTAACGGGGAAATTAAAACCTGATATCCTGAAAAATTTCGGTCAGGAATTATATAATTTTGCTGAAAATCTTGTTACTATCTGGCGCAAAGCCGCACATGAGCATAAGGTCGGCAGCGGCCTGTTTATTGGACAGAAACCATAAAAAGGAGGTAAAATGAAATACCTAAAACCCCTAATAACGATTGGCTGCATCGCCGTCGTTCTCTTCGCCCTCTTCTGTAAGAAGGAAGAAGAGGAAGAAGAAATCATCAATCCCACTCCTCTGAATCCTGTGGTTATTGACACTGCCCGAGACGAAGTAAGAATATCCTGCGTAGTAAAAAGAATGTGGATTGATGACTCTGTAGCACGCCATAACTGCATCGTTTCAAAATATGGTTCCAACGCTGGTAAAGCAGTCTTGGTAAGCCATGCTCATCATGCCGATTTCTATGATGCACTGATCGCCCTTGGTGCAGACCCCGGTGTTGATATTGGCGAAAATCCGGATACACTTGCAGCTCCTACTGGAACCGAATTTAAAGTGCTTATCTCATTTGAAGATGATACTACGAGATATGATATCAATGATCTTGTTGAAGATTCGCTCGGCTTTGGTCTCAAGTGCAGAATGCATAACAGTTACACCCGTGCGGTATCTACAAATAAGGGTTGTATCTACTGTTATACAACCTGCAAGACATCAATCACAAGCAATCCTGCCTATGTCGCCAAATATACTTATGTTCCCGCGCTGAGACCACCATTTAAACCGATCAGGGATAAATGGCCTGCCGAAGGGACACACGCGGTTGTGATTTTCAAGAAGGTTGAGTAGAGGACTTTAAATTGCCGGGGGTGGATACATCCCACCCCTGGCATACAGATATGATCGGAAATTTATTCAAAAAATTCTTAACTTTACTCTTGATCGTCATTATTTTTCATACTTTCTGCAGATCAAGAGATCGAGAACCACCGGTCGTCGAACTTTTAAGTCCTAAGTCACCTCAGGTGTGTAATATCTGTACAATCTCTGCTGTTGCAAGTGATAACGAACAAGTAAGCAAGATAGAAATTTACATAAACAACCAACTTGTATATTCTGTAGAAGATTCGGTGTGTAATTTTGAGTGGAATACCCGTAATTACCCGGATAATTCCATTCACAAAATTTTTGCCCGGGCACTGGACCTGGAAGAAAACGAAGGTTTTTCCGACACGATTGCAGTTACTATTTTTAATAATCTTGACAATACCGAAATTTTCATCTGGCTCTTTGATAAACTGGATAAATTTTATGATCCGACGATAGGCGACTCGGTCGATTGTGGCTACTGGTTAGAGCGCACTTTAACTTTTCATGGATATAGTTACGACATACTGACATTTCTGCCACCTGACTTAACTTCCTACAAAATTGGATTTGTCACCCTTGGCTGGGAAAGATGTTGAGGAGATTTCTCAATCATCGCTCAGGCTGAGCGACAGAGATTGAACCAGTTTCTTGATGCAGGAAAAGGATTATATATTGAGGGCTGTGATTTTGTTGCTCATAATGATACAACACAATTGGTCAGGAAGTTTGGCTGTTTATTAGGAGGTGGTGGTCTGCCCAAAGACAGCAGCAATGTGGATATTCTAATTGGACAGCAATCTTCAATTGTGGATTCACTTTCCTTTGGCTATTTACACAGACAAGGTCCGGATAATTTAGTTGATTATCTGATTCCACAGGCAGCAACTGTTTTATTCAAAGACCAGGATAGCCTTGTCCGGGTTGTCTGCTGGTCAGGAAATTCTGGGAATTACCGGGCAATATGCTCAAGCGTCATATTTGGTGCACTGGTCGATAGTCTTTATAGCAAAAATGAATTGATGCTCAGGTATTTAGATTATTTATACAAGAGAGATAATTAAACAGGAGGTTTTATGTTTTATAAAAAAACCCTGTTAATAATCAGCTTGGTCTTATCGTTTACCTTTTGTTCTAAGAAAGAAGAAATAACTGATCCCACACCAGAAAAGCCCATCGTTGTTGATGCCGAAAACAAAGAAGTAAGAATTGCGACGAGACTGAATCGTATCTGGTGTGATGACTCTGCATCTATTCATAACTGTATAGTCTATCAAAATGGAATAAAAGCGCCAAAAGCACTTTTCCAGGCATATTGCAGTCATGTTGACTTTTTTGATGCGTTGATTGATTTAGGTGCTGACCCGGGAATAGATATTGGTGATACACCCGATAGCGCAGCAGTTGCGACCGGTAGTAAATTAGAAGTAACATTTCGCTGGGAAGGGGCACCAAAGTCCTATACCCTCAATGAACTTGTGAGGGACAGCCTTAACCGTGGCTTTGAGATAAGAATGCATAATGGTAAACAGCGTGCAATCGATATGAATATGGGTTGTATAATGTGCTATACTGCATGTAATATCAGTATAACCAGTAATACCACCTATAACTGGTATGAAAAGATGATGCAGGTATATACATTCAGACCAAGGGCTGAATTGCTGCCGGACGATTCCACACTTGTAATTGTCACCTTTAAACTTGTTAAATAGATGCATAAAATAAAAAGGCTTTTTTTACTCTTGATTTTCATATCGACTATCGGTTTTCTATCCTGTGCTCCGGTATTCAAGAGTCCCTCTCCTCTTATCAGGGGCGATATGATGTTTGTTGACGAAGATAAAGATGTTGATTTAATTCGAGCTGAAGAGACTGTTACTGAAGGCGGTAGTCATTCTGGTTGCCCGACTTGACCTTAAGGTGAAATTCTCAGAGTTCTGAGAGGAGTATGATTATGATATATAAAAGAGTTTCTCTGTCACTCTGGTTGCTGATTGCTTCTCTGTCCCTGGTCTTTTCTGCAGGTCCTTCTCTTGATCCAGCACTAAAGGCACGCATAGACTTTAATTATCAGTTTGGAGTATGTAATAATCCTTTGCCTGAAGAAGACGAACCCGATACCGCTGATTTTTTGATTCCAGCACATAAAAGTATGTTCCGCTTACGAAAAAGGTTCACACCAAAAGATGTTTTTGTCTTCAGATATGAATTCCGTGAATATACACTCAGGGAGAATTCATATCGCAGGTTTATAGAACCGATAACCCATGAATTCGACCACAGGATAAAGTTTGGGGCAGGATATGCATCTTCGCCACAGGTATTTCCTTATTTTTTCTATGAATATCTCCGCTCTTTAAATAACAGCCAGAGTCATTCCGGAATACTGGGTGTACGGATTAATATCGGACTTGCTTCAATGTTTGAGCCAACATATGCATTTATGCTTAACAATGGCAGCCTATTCCATTCAGTGATTCTGCGCTGGCAACAGATTCTAACACCCCGCACCTATTTGATGCTTAAAAACAGCTTTATCTTTCCAAATTTTTCAGCAACTGATGAGGTAATAACTTGGACAAACTCTTTTGAACCATTTATTGCCCATCGAATAACTGAGAAGAATGCCTTACAATTTGGCTATCGACAGTTCAATAATTTTGCTGGCACAAAAACATATACAATCTGGTCTCAATATGTCCAGCAGATTACGAAAAGGAATACAACCTGGGTGCGTTTAAGAATTTATTCAAGACCTCAAAAAGATGAGGGGTCGACACGTTATTATTCATTCAGCGGTGAGCTAAGGCTTATGCGAAAACCTCTCTCAGAAAAAGGTAAATTAAAGAATCTCTCTGTCAGTTTTTATAATATTTTTCTAAAAAGCAACACTAACATCTGGGCAAACACTACCGGGATAGAGCTCAATTATTTGTTTCCTAAATAAAAAAGGAGAAAAAATGGAAAAGAAAATTATGCTATCGCCGGGTTTGTTAATAACCGGTGGAGTCATGGGATTTCTCTTCGCATTTTTAGTTAAAATGGGAAATCCCGCAAATATGGGAATCTGTGTGCTTTGTTTCTATCGAGATATTGCAGGTGCGATAGGCTTGCATAGAGTTACTGCAGTCAGTTATATAAGACCGGAGATAATAGGTTTTATTATTGGCGGAACGATATTTGCAGTTCTTGCAAATCAGATGCGTGCGACCTTTGGTGCAAAACCCCTGTGGAGATTTATCATCGGTATTCTCGTGGGATACAATGCATTGATCTTTTTAGGTTGTCCAATAAGGATGTTTGGCAGGATTTCAGCAGGAGACTGGACAGCGCTCTTCGGGTTGCTTGGTGTTATTGTTGCGGTTGTGGTTTTTAACTATTTTGTAAAAAGTGGGCTATCCTTAGGAAGGTCCTTAGAATCAAAAAATACACAATTTTTAGCCTGGATAACTCCTCTCATTGCTATCGTTCTTTTGATTTTATTAATTCTTGACCCAGCAGGAGTTAACAAAAAACATACAGCCCATGCACCACTTTTGATTTCGCTTGGTGCAGGAATCTTGCTGGGAATTCTCGGACAATGGTCTTCTTTTTGTTCACTTGGTGGTACACTTGATTTAGTCATGATAAAAAGTTTTCATAGAGTCCAGGGAACGATTACTTTTCTTATAGTTGCCTTTATTGCCAATCTGGCATTCGGTCAATTCAAACCCGGTGCGCATCCCGTTGCCCATGCTGCTCACCTCTGGAATTTTCTATCTATGTTTGTGATTGGCCTTGGTTCAATAATGCTCGGTGGCTGCCCATTTAAGCAGACAATTATGGCAAGCAGGGGAAATCTTGATTCATTGATTGCAATCATTGGGATGTTCACCGGTTTTGCAATTGGACACAATCTTGCCATTGTAGCATCACCAAAAGGTGTTCCGTCATCGGCAATGATTGGTGTTATCATTTCGATTATCATAATATCAATAATTGGATTTATAAATACTACCAGAACAGAAGGAACCGGAAAAAGTTAAGTCAAAAGAAATTCTAATTTTCGAAATAAGGATTCAAAACTGCCGGTGCAAATGGCGCGCTGGTGTTACCTGTAAACAAACATCGTTGACTCTCCACTGAGAATTGAATATAATGGTATGAATAAGGGGGAGCGATGGAGACTGAAAAGTATCTAATAGCAATATTTTTATCCTCATTTTTGTGGGCATATACATACAATGTGGGACCAGGTATGCCTTATGATAGTATCGGCGCTGTTCCTCTGGAATCTTTAAATCCCGGTGATACTGTTAAAATCCATTACCGCTCAAATCCTTATCGCGAAAAATGGGTAATCGCACGAGCAGGTACACAAAATGCCCCGATTGTTTTCTATGGTGTCCCCTCATCCAGTGGTGCACTTCCGGTGATCGACGGTAGGAATGCGGTAACAAGGCTCCAGCTTGATTACTGGTCGGAGAACAGGGGAATAATAAATGTCGGTGGTTCGAGCATTCCCAATCAGACTCCCAGTTATATCATCATTGAGAATCTTGAAATAAGGAGTGCCCGTCCGCCATATACATTTTATGATGACCAGGGACAATTGCAAAGTTATGCCAGTAATGCCTCAACGATTTATGTAGTTGCTGGCAGTAATATTACAATCCGGAATTGCATACTACACGATTGCGGAAATGGATTCTTTGTTGCCTATCAGGGTCGGAATATTCTTGTTGAGGGTTGCTATATCTATGATAATGGGATTGAGAATAGTATCTATGAACATAATAATTATACGGAAGCCCAGGGTATAATCTTTCAGTACAATTATTTCAGTCATCTACGCAGCGGTTGCCCGGGAAATAATCTCAAGGACCGTTCATCAGGTTGTATCATTCGCTACAACTGGATTGAATATGGTAATCGACAGCTTGACCTCGTTGATTCTGACCATCCTGAGATTTATAATGATACCACCTATCGTAAGACATTTGTCTATGGCAATGTTCTCATTGAGCAGATCGATGAAGGGAACAGTCAGATTGTTCATTATGGGGGTGACAGCGGTGATACTACCCGTTATCGTCAGGGTCGTTTATATTTTTATAACAATACCGTGGTCTCCAAACGTTCAGGAAATACCACTCTCTTTCGTTTGTCTACCAATCGTGAATCCTGTGATGCAAGGAATAACATTTTTTATGTCACAGCTGCAGGCAATAGACTCGCGATGCTTGCAGAATATGGTTTACTGATAAGCAGGCACAACTGGTTAAAACCAAACTGGGTAATATCCCACAGCACCTTTCAGGGAACTTTTGTTGATTCGGGTGGGATTATCACAGGCACCAGTCCTGGTTTTGTAGATTTCAATAACGAGGATTTTCATCTTTTATCCAGTTCACCTTGCCGGAATGCAGGAACATCCCTTGCACCACAGGTTCTTCCTCATCACAATGTGATATACCAGTATGTCAAGCACCGATTGTATGAAAGCAGACCGAATGATGGAATCTTTGATATCGGTGCCTTTGAATACACTTCGGGTGGACTGGTGGATGAAGTTACCACTCGAAAAATAAATTGCCTCCGGGTGATTCTAATCAAGAAAAATGTTTTTCAATTTGTTTTTTTCGAACCGTATACCTTGAAATTTTATGACTCCGAAGGAAGGATTATTTATGATGCTGGCAGGATAGATTCAGACAATTATATCTGGGACGGAAATCGTTTTCCTGCAGGTGTTTACTTTTTTGTTTGCTACACTGCAAAAAACAGCACGAACGTCGGAAAGGTAGTTCTGGTGAAATAGTCTTCTATTGACAACTTTTCTTTTATGGATATAATACCCTATATCAAAAAGGAGGTATGGTGACAAATTTACATTTTAATTTCAAAGACGTCTTTCGTGCGGGTCGACTCGGCTTTAGCGCCAAAAAAATGTGGATAAGTTTTCTCGGGTTAATTATTGGAGGTATAGGATATACTATCCTCTCTTATATCGCATTTCTTGCTGCAGGAATCGAAATAAGTGAAGTCTGGTCCAGTTATCGCCTGATGCCGTTTTTGTTTTTTGACATGACATTTCCCTGGTACTCATGGGTTTTATGGATAGTCGGTATACTATGGTGGCTCTGTGTCACCCTTATAACCGGTGTAGCAGTATCAAAAGTTACTTACGAACAGTTAAAAGGGGATGAATTTTATGAAATAAAAGAGGCATTCAAATTTGCCCTGAAGAATGGTAAATCAGCAATACTTGCACCATTTGTTTTAATCGTATTTATTGCTGCGCTCATTGTGATGGGTATCATTCTTGCACTGATAACCTGGATTCCTTATTTTGGGCAGCTCTTCTTTGCTCTGATGGCAATTCCCGCATTTTTTGTTTGCATCTTTATATTATACCTTGTAGTGGTTACATTCGTTTCTCTTGTTATCGGTCCCTCAATCGTGGGCACTACGGGTAATGATACATTTGATACACTCTTTGAATCGTTTTCGGTTATCAATGATCAGCCCTGGCGGTTTTTTACTTATGAATTTTTGTTGAAACTGGTGATGTTTGCAGGGGTGATAATCCTGGGGTTCTTTGCGGCGAAGGCAATCTATTTGTGCTACACCGTTATAAACATCATTGTTCCTGATGAAAAACTGGGCAATCTTTTTGCTAATGCTGCGTATTATGTGAAAATCGTAATACCAGATTTTTATCCTGAGGCAATCAAGAAATTCATCACAGGCTATGTTGAATGGATAGGTATGCCCAATCTATTATTCCCGCCGGAATATATCCCTGCATACGAGAGCTGGGCAGGGGCAATTACTTCCTTTGTGCTTGGAATAATCTATTATCTCATCATCGCCGGTGTACTCTCTCTCGGTTGCTCAATATACTGGGCGGGGAATACTTTGATATTTACAGTCCTTGTGAAAAAGAAGGATGATAAAAATCTTCTTGAGATAAAAGAAGAAGTCTTTGAAGAGAAAAAGGAAGAGAAGCCCGAAGAAAAATTAGAAGAAAAAGAAGAGGAGAAGAAGGCGAAAAAACGTAAAAAAGAAGAAGAACCTCAGGAAAAGACTGAAGAAGAAAAGAAGGAATAAAGAATTTATTAAATTCAAGGGGGTGGATTTATCTCATCCACCCTCAATTTATAAACTGAAAATGAAGAGTGGTTATGTAGCGATTATAGGTGAGCCCAATGTGGGCAAGTCTACATTGATTAATCGATTTATAAATACAAAACTATCAATAGTGAGTGATAAACCCCAGACCACGAGAAATAAGATTCTGGGAATTCTGACTGAGGGTGATTATCAATGTGTGTTCATAGATACTCCTGGTATCTTTGAGCCCTCTTATGAACTTCAGGAAAGAATGGTGGCGGAGGCAAGAGCAGCTATAAGAGATGCAGACTTGCTGGTCTGGCTTGTGGATCCATTTTTCAAGCCGGAAAAATTTCCGGCTAAATTTATAAAACTATTTGATGCCAAAAGATTGATTATTGCCATTAACAAGATTGACCTGGTTAAAAAAAACGACCTGTTGCCACTTATTGAGAAATTAAAGGTATACAATCCTGAAGAGATATTTCCTATTTCAGCAATAAATGGTGATGGAGTTGAGGATTTAAAAAAGGCAATAATGGAAAGGCTTCCTGAGAGTCCTTTTTTATACGAATCTGACCAGATTTCCGACCAGCCCGAACGCTTCTTTGTCGGTGAATTAATTCGCGAAAAGTTGTTTTTACATCTAAAGAAAGAAGTTCCATATGCCACCTGTGTAATAATTGAAGAATTCAAAGAACAGGAAGGAAGGAAGGTTTATATAAGGGCAACGATATATGTTGAAAAGAATACCCAGAAGCAAATATTGATTGGAAGGGATGGGCGGTTTTTGAAAAAGATCGGAACAGAAGCACGGAAGGATATAGAAAATTTTCTGGGCAGGGATGTTTATCTTGATTTGTGGGTGAAGGTCAAAGAAAAATGGCGTAAAGACCCAATTTTTTTGAAAGAACTTGGATACTGATATAAACTAAACATCCCAGCTATTTTTAATTGGTAAACCACAGGAGGTTTTTATATGGATATAAAAAAGATTAAAATCATTCCGCCTGAAGGAACCAATCTTATATGCGGTCAAACACATTTTATCAAGACAGCAGAAGATTTACACGAGGCATTGGTAAATTCTGTACCTAATATAAAATTCGGAATCGGTTTCTGTGAAGCCTCGGGACCATGCCTTGTCCGTTATGAGGGGAATGACCCTGAGTTGATAGAACTTGCCCGGGATTATGCGTACAAAATCGGTGCCGGACATTTCTTTATTATCTTTATCAAAAATGCTTTTCCCATCAATGTTCTTGATAAAATAAAACAGTGTCCAGAAATTCTGAACATCTACTGTGCCACTGGAAATCCTGTTGAAATCCTTTATGTGGAAGATGAACAGGGAAGAGGTGTTATTGGGGTGATTGATGGATTTGCATCAAAAGGTATTGAAGATGAAAGGGCAAAAAAAGAGCGGCATGAATTTTTAAGAAGGATTGGTTACAAATTATAGATTATTCACCAAAATATTTTTGATTTACCATTTTTATGAATTCTTCTTGTTCTTCAGGTGTCAATTCGTAAACTTCATGGATTGGGTCCCTTGAAGGAATTTCAGGGACTTGTGGCTGGGCAATCTCCCGCGATGAGGGACGGAGAAACAGGAAGTATATCACCCCCAATGCGCCGATGACACCTGCTAACGGCAGAACAATGTGGTATGGAAATGGTTTTTTGGGTTTGGTAAGGGATATTTTTTCGTGTACTGTGACAAGAAATTCCTCCCAGTATTCATCATTCACTTCAAAATCCGGACAGGAGCAACAGACATCTATACACTGGCTGATAAAATAAAAGTCCTCAGCGCAGGTTGGGCAGCGATTGATGTGCTGGAGAATCAATTCCTTTTCTTCAGGTTCTATCTCTCCGACTATCAAATCGACAATACGTTCCTGAATTTCAATGCAATTCATAATTTGCCTTTTAAATAATTCTTCAAATTTTTTACTGCCAGATGATAGTTCACCTTTACTGTATTCACCGGTTTATTTAAGATAGCGCTTATCTCCTGATAGGGAAGTTCCTCAAGTGCCCGGAGTGTAAAAACGCTCTTTTGGACTTCTGGTAACTTCGCTATTGCATTATAAATCATCTCTTTCAATCTTTTCTTTTTATATTGCTCTACTGGATCATCCTTGGGAATTTCAAGTATTTCATCTTTTATTTCGCCAGATGGATATTCCTTTTTCAAAAAGTTTATACAGTTATTGACTGCGATACGGTATAGCCATGTCGTAAATTTTGAACGACCATCAAAGTTTTTGATGTTTCTGTATGCCTTTAAAAAAGTTTCCTGTGCCATATCCTTTGCATCATCATAATTTTTCAGCATTTTGTAACAGAGATTATGCACTTTGACTTCATGCCGGCGCACGAGTTCATCGAATGGTTCAACCTCACCCATCTTAACGAGATGGACAAGTTCTTCATCGCTAAGCTCTTTATATTTAGACAGACGGGTCTTTAATTCGTTTACCTGTTTAATCACTAAATCCTTCTTTTCGGACATACTCTTCTATTTCTTTCCTTAACAGGCTTATCGGTCTATTGCTTTTGCTTGCCAGCAATTTTAAATCCTGATACTCTATCGTAAATCTTTTGTTTTTATCGAGATGGGCGATCTTAATCCGCAACTTTCCCCACGGTGTTTTAATTTCTTTAATATTCCTTTTCAATTTCACCCTTTTTTTGTAATCCATTCTTATACCGAGAGTCGTTGTCTCATTAAATATTGTATCTACTATCTTCTGATTATATCCATCAGCAATAACACTCAACACGATACCCGGTCTTGAATGTTTCATTATCACCGGCGTATAATATACCTCAAGGGCACCGGCGTCATACAGCCTTTCCATGAGCAATTCAAAATCCTGCGGATTCTGGTCATCGATATTCGTTTCGAGAACGAGGCATTCATCGGTTAGATTTGAGTCAAAAGTGCCTAAAAAAACTCGTAAGAGATTGGGGTAGTCCTTTACCTCTTTTGTTCCAGCACCCAATCCAATCTTTTCAATGCGGCTAAAGGAAATTTGATTTGTAAACTCAGCAGTTGTACTCAATATCGCTGCCGCAGTAGGTGTGGTGAATTCAAATGCCACCGGAATGAATTCCACCGGTGAATTCTTTAATAACTGGGCTGTAGCATGATTGAAAGCAGGCATCTTGCCTTCTACGGTTTCAATCATCCCAATTCCAGCCTTAAGGGGTTTTGAAAATATCTTATCGACATTTAAGTAATCGAATGCTACGAGTGCCCCGGCAATATCAAGAATGGTATCGACATCGGCGAGTTCATGAAGATGTAAATGTCTGGTACCGTGGACTTTTCTTTCTACATCAAATATGCGTTCGATAATTTTTATTGCTTCATCTTTAATTTTATTTTTTAACCGGCTCTTACTGATTAAGGGTACGAAATCTTTTTCTTTAATAACCTTTTTGGTGATGAATTTAACCTGCTTTGCCTTTATACCACGATGATAGACTGATTCGACCTTAATCTTCAAATCGGGAATGAATTTTAGCGAATCTTCAAGATATTTCGTATCAATACCAAGGTCAATCAGACTGGCAAGTATCATATCTCCGCTCGCACCGAGAATTGGGTCAAAATACAATACCCTCATGGCTAATTTTACTCAAAACAGAAAATATTTCAATAGTTGATTATTTTAACCCCTTTGATTTCTATCCTTTAAGAAAAAGAAGATTGAATATTTCATGCAATCCGCAGAAATTCGCGCATGGCAAGATAATAAGGAATTATACTCGGAATGTAATGGGCTTCGTTTTCACTGTGTGGATTAATCCCGGATTGACCAAAGACGACAACGGGTTTTTTAATAAATCTTGCCTGCGTAGCATGGAGTTTGCCATTACCGAGATAGTCTGACGTATTGCCACCACCAGTGTAGATGAGCGCCTGTAAAAGTTTTTTAATATATGTATCATCTAATGAGGTGACCACCCCGGGTTCTTTGTTAAAGTACGCTTTCTTCAGGTCAAACTTTCTGGAAACTTTCTCTACATATTGTATTATTCCTCCAAAATCATCTTCAGGGATCGGCCGTATCTCAAGTCCGGCCGAGGCGTGGGTAGGTATGGTGTTAAAATTATTGACTTCACCAGCAATAAAATAGGGAATGGTAAAGGTCGTTTTCCATTCTTTATCTGAAGTTTTAGAGAAATAATCCCTGATCAGGTTTCTAAATTCAATGATTCTCTCTACCACAGTCAAGCCCTTAATCTGTGCTGTATGCCCGGTACTCCCTGATGCATCAATCTTTAATCTTATGAGCCCACGGTTTTTGTATTCAAGTTTTCCAAATTTCTCACTACCTTCACCTGTCCTCTCACCAACAATTACAAACTCAGGCTGGTAGCCAAAGGTTTTATTTAACTCATCAAGAATGTATGGCGTTCCCCATTTTTCGGTCTCGCCTGGTTCTTCATTGCCAACCAGAATCAGGCCGCATTCAAATTTTTTATTTTCCGATTTTAAATCTTTTAAAAGTACCATGAATGTTGCGACAGTACAGAGCATATCAGTAGCACCTCGTGCTCTGAGCCAGTCACCATCTATGACCGGATCGAGTTGTTTCTCGCAGATTGGAGAAACACGGTCATAATGCCCGGCAAAGAGAATTCGTCCTGAAGGTTTTCCTCCTCTACCCAAATCACAATATAAACCCGGTATCGTCTCTCGGTCTTTAAATTCAATAACCCTCAGCCCCGCCTCTTTTAAGTATCCAACTATGAAGTCAAAACATTTGAATATTCCTTCAAGGTTTTTAAATCTACCAACACTTATTGCAGGAATTTTTATCAATTCCATAGTCAGTTTTAGAATCTCTTTTTGCTTTTTTGCTGCATCGATGCAATCCATGCAAACCTCCTTACATCCATTTTAAAATTTTTATAAAAAAGAGAAATAAAGGTGGTATTATCTCAGTACTCTGAGACTCTCTTCAAGTCGCGTTATCGCACCATCTGTATATTCAGGTGTATTCGCATAAGAGAATCTGATAAAATGTGGTTGCCGGAAAACCGAACCATGAATAACAGCCAGTCCACAATGTGCTGAGAGGTAGGATTTTAAAATTTCAACATTTTCAATTCTTTTTATCTTTCTTCCTGTTTCATCAATCAGTATTTTCTCTTTTGGCATCTCCTTTCCGAGCCATGGATAGATGTTGATGAATGCATAATAGCCCTGGTCGCAGATGAATTTGAATCCGAGTTCTTTTAATCTCTTTTTTACAAGTGTCCGGCTTTTTGCAGTTGGTTCAATAACCCTTTTTACCCAGGGATGTTCTATCGGACTTTCCTGCCGGTAAATTTCATAAGCAACTGCCTCACCTGCAACGTTTGGTAATACAGTATGGGTGGCAATCCCTTTTATCTTTTTTGCCAGTTCAATTGAACCACAGACAAGATGGGCATTTCTTATATTGGATGCACCAGCCTTCTTGGTGAGACCGTCCATAAAACAGACTCGCATCTTTGCCTCAGGACTCAAGTTTTTGTATATGTTATTTACATTATAACATCCGATTTCCAGGTCAGTCACGGCTTGATATATGAGATCAACAAAGATATGTTTGATTCCCTTAGCCACTGCGTGCTCAATTAGGCTCAGCATTTCCTCTTCACTGAGATAATTTCCGGTTGGATTGTCTGGACTTGTTATGATTATTCCGGTAATTTTTCGTTTATATTTCTGGACGAATTCAATTGAAATATCAATTCCTTCAGGGGTTATCTTGAAGGCATTGTCAGGATTACCTGGCGCACATACCATATTAAAGCCATTGATATAAGAACCTTCTGGATATGAACCCCATGGTGCTGCACTTACAAGGATGAAATCGCCACTACCCCCATCTTCCTGAGAAATCGCCTGATACCATTTTTGTAGTATATCCCGGCCACCATCGCCGATCACAATATTCTCTGGTGTCAGACCGGTTTCACTATCGAACTTGTAATAGTTTTCATAAATAGCCCTGCGCAGTATCAAACTGCCGTTCGGCTCGCCATATTTAGTAGTCCTTTCCTCGGGTAAATATCTCAATAATGCCTCAGCAATCTCCTCTTTGGGAATCCCGCCAAGGCTCATTCCGCCATCGCCCTGGGAAGCATCGTATACCGGGATATGAGGATTATTCCTTGTAAATTCATCAAGTTCCAGTTTTATGGTAAACATCTTTGATGGCCAGACATCGCGTCTCTTGTATTTTGATTCAGGAATCTGATTTTCATTTTTATCACAGAATTGGGGAACGAGATTCTGTGAGATATCCTGTCCAGGATAACAAACATCGTAATTTTTCATAGATTACCTCCTTTTTACGATTATTTATAAGATTTAAAGAAAGTTATCTCCTGAGGAGATTCCCCCAATTTCGTTATACCCCAGTTTAACTTTTCTGATAATTCCTCAAGGAGATATTTCTTTCTTTCAAGAAGAAAATCTCTAATCATCCCATCAGGAATGATAATAAAACCATTTTTCGTCTTTTTCGGATTTTTTCCCAGAATTTTGAGAGCGGTGTTTATTTTCTTTTCAGATTCATTCGCTTTTCCTTTACTCAGCTCCATGAGTGGGGTCATATCTTCATAAGTTCCGATTTCCAGTGCGAAATTCCTGAGCACATTCAGGGTGGAGGAAAGAAAATCGCGCATTTTTATCTTTTCACCTGAGAAAGGATGTATTATCTCACAATTTAAGCCCTGTTTCATTGCCTGACTTTCATTAAATTCTACCCTTTTTAAGTCCTTCCGTCCATAGGTGAATTCGGCACCAAATTCAGGATTCGCGAATAGATAAAGACTGAGTGTGAAGAGAAAAGCTGCCTTTGCTCGTTCAAATTCATAATCACCGCCCGACTCTTCACATCTGATTTCAAGGCGGTTCAGGGGCACGCCCAGAAGTCTGCGCACATTATCTTTCTGCCACAATTTCATCAGATCACTTAATTTATAACCCTTCTTTTTCAACCATCCGGTTCTTTCTGCAATTTCTAATTTCTCTATGAATGTCAAATCTTCAAGTCCGCGCAGCTCGCTCAGTAGCGGATCTGATGCAATTTCTTTTTCGTTCAGAACGATGTCATGTAGCCAGCATGCCCGTTCAAATGATAAAGGCACCTCCCCAAGCCGACGCTCTCCCTTGGGTCGGATTGGCATATAGTTGTTGGCACCAATAATTATGCCCTTGTTAATCAACATCAGGGATATCCTTTGAAAATAAGTATAATTCCTGAGGATAAAAGGATGGTTTGTGCTTTCAATCTGGGGTAATCTCTTCCAGCGGTTTGAATGATAACCAGTCAGAACAGTATATATTTCTCCATCTTCTATTAAATAGTCAAAAGGCGAATTTGCCTCAATTGCAATTATCAAACTTGCAAATGCCCTTAACTTACAGGCAAGCCAGACATAGACTTCATTTTTGAAATCAACATATCCAGTGCTTCCTTTTTCTTTTTTTGTATCTGAACGATGGTACTGGTAGGCAATGAGGGGTTCGGGAATAGAAATATTTCCATGCATCCCCTGGGGCGTCAACTTTTCACCATAACGCCGGACCATCTCTTCGAGATATGCCTTTTTATCCTTTCCCCAGACCTCAGGTATGTTCTCGTTTTCAATTTGAGCAGGTTTAAATAATGTGCCACTGCTCAGAAGGATTTCATCCATGTTGGGAAATTCATTCTGAATATGGGAGAGCGCATACCACAATTCTGCTTCAGATTTCAGAATTTCTTCAACTGCATGGCGATATGAATATTCTGGCTCGGTTATTACCTCAATCATGTAATCAAATACCTCGGGCATTATTCTTCTGCGCAATTCAAAAGGGATGTTTCCGTAAGTGGTTACGAATTTGTAAGTGGACTGTCTTCCTATTTTTTGAAGTGGATAAAGGTTTGAGGCATTTACAAAAGCAAATTCCTTTTCTATACCATACAGATTCGTTTCCCCTTCTTTTTCCGCAAGTTCCAGTGCCTTGACAACCTGCCGGGGATTTATTCCTTCTAATTTCAGCACGGTTTTTGCCATTAGTTTTTGCCTCCTTTCTTTAAATAAAAAAGCCCACCAGACTCGGTGGGCTTTCTGCTGCCTCAATAATCATGAAAGCAGAAAGCCCGGATCCTTATTCTTATTATCTCTCATTGTCTGGTGGAATGATCTTAAAATGTTCATCATGCCTGATTATACATATTTTACAATCGATGTCAATACCTGAAGCGTATAAAGGCTAAAAAGATACTTCTACAAAATTTTATTGACTTTCAGTCTTTATCGTCGCAAGCTGCTCACTATTTATTTAATCCCAGGATATCTCTGCAAAATAGGTGCGACCGGGCATGGGATAGTCCTTATCGTCCATGCTATTTCCGAACTGGACTGAATAGGAGTAATTGAGGAGATTCTTTATGCCGGAAGAGAATTTTAAATGTTTAAAGAACCTACGGCAGATGTTGAGGTTTATTAAATAGCAGGGCTTCAACTCTTTCGTGTCAATCGTGATATCCGGCAGGCTGGTCCAGTTTTCATAATAGTTAAAACGGCGTGAAGTATATTGAGTACTTACAGTCAAAAGAAAATCTTTTGCTACTGTATAGCCGATCCTCATCCCTAATATCAATTCTGGTATGAAGGCTGCTTTTCTTTCTTTTTCCTCGAATCTCATTTCCTGGGTGGTGAAATCATAATAGATCAATTCTCGGTTCCTTTGCCGGGCAAAAAGGTATGTGCAATCAAAACCCATTCTTAGATTATCGTTTAGTTTCAAATTGATTTCCGATTCCATCCCGATGGTGCGGAGGAGATTAACATTCTGGGGTTTCCAGAGACCTTCCTGGGTAGGAAGCCAGGTAATGCGGTCTTTTATATCCCGCAAGAATATTGAGAATCCAGTAAACATAGTATAAATCGGTGAGGATTCGATCCGTAACTCGTAGGCATTTCCGTATTCCGGTTTCAGATCTTTGTTTCCGTAAATCGGCCAGTATAAATCATTAAATCCTGGCGCACGGAAGGCACGGGAAAAAGAAAGCTTCAACCATAAGCGTGGATTTACTTCGGTAATGATACCCAGGGAAGGAGAAAAGAATCCGCCATAAGAAGAATTTTTGTCATAACGCAGACCCAGATTTAATGTCAATCGTTTCAGTAACCTCTTTATCAGTAAAATCCATCCAGCATAATTTTCAGCATGGGCAGACCAGAGTGTATCACCAGTCTGGAGAGAAGTTTTTTCAGCCCTGAGTGTATCATAGCGATAATCGAATCCGAGTGCAATTTTATCCTGTTTCCACTCCCATAGAAGCGAATTATTAATGCCTGCTGTGATGAGCGAATAATTATAATCTTCTTCTACCACACCCCATCCCATATATCTGGTGTGGTATTGTGTATTGTGGAGATTACTGAAAATCGTGGAATTGAGCACAAGATTTTTTAAGATTTTAAAGGATAAAAGTAAATTGTTTAACCAGATGCGGTCTATTTCGTTGTCAAACTTTGATGTAGCACTGCTATCACCTAAAACCGGTGCTGGATGGAGACTGTTAACCAGCGGTTTTGGACCGGGTATACCATAATCCTTCAAATCTAAATATGTGCCGAACTGGATTTTTAGCAAAGGATGGTTATAGAAAATTTGATTTTTCATAAAAAACTCATCACACTCACTATTGGTTCGACCGCCCTCTCCTGATGATTTCTTGCCGGCAATTTTATAGCCAAAATTTTCTTTCGGGATAGTGTAGGCTAAATAATATTCTTCATTGTGAAATTTCTTCACAGTAGTTCCAAGTTCATGTTTTACCTTTGCTTTTCCAGGATTTGAATCTTCATTGCGGGTTGTGATTATGTTTACTACACCACCAATGCCATTTGCACCATAAAGGTTTGAAACAGGAGTCTTTATTATTTCAATTCTCTCGATATCATTAATATCAACCCAACTGATATCTGCAATCCCGGTCTGCATTGAGTTGAGGGGGATGCCATCGAGCAATACAAGCACACCTGAACTCGGTGTGCCCCTGATACTTATACTTGATACAGACCCTGGACTGCCGTATTCTTTTACATCGATGCTTGTGAGATTACGAAGTGCTTCGGCAAGGCTGATGAAACTGCTCGATTTAAGCACTTCCTTATCAATAACCATTATACTTCCACTTATATCTTTCAGGGAACCAGGGTAGCGCGGTGCAGTAACGACCACACCTTCAACTTCATATATCTGACCGATGATAAGGAATGGCATGATTAAGGGAATCATTTTACCTCCTTTCGTCCGAAGGATTTCCCTTTGGTGCTGGGGATAGGTCTCCTGGCTCGTCCAGCCTGACCGCCTTCCCATGCCTAAGGCACAGTGGCTCTTCTGGTCAGGCTATGATTATGGTTTCTGTGCCATAATCATAACGGATTTTCATCCGTTGGCTTCACAGTAGCGGCGACTGCGGCCGATTTTTACGGCACTTCCCTTGAATCCCGCAGCAAAGGATTATAATCAAAATATAATTTCTGTCAATATGAGAAGAAAGTACGGAGTAGCTGGAATATAAATATCAAAAGGGAAAAAATAATTCCAGCGATGCCCAGGACCTTTATTGCTGGATGGTTAAACATCATAATAAGAAACACAGCGACAAACATTATGCCAAAGCCACTGAGATACCACGATAGGTATTTTTCTGATTTTTTATCTTCTTCTTTCTTATCAAACCGTTTTATCGTTTCAAAAAGGTTGTTTATATTTTCTGGCAATTCAAATAATGTCCTCAACATCTCTTCAAACCATCCCCTTCCCTTATTTATCATTAACTCAAGTGATACCATACCAAGGCGGTGCTTATGGGCAAAATTTCTTGCAAAGTTAACGATATCAAAATTTTCATCAAGTTCCCGACCAATCGATTCCAGCTGGGATAATGCCTTACCCAGGTAGAGTAAGTCCTGGGGTACGATTATCTGGTATCGCCTTATGACCCGATTCAAATCTTTTACGAATTCTTTTACTGAAATCTGTTTTATGGACCGGCCTTCAAATTTATCAAGGATATAGAGAATATCTTCCTGGAGCATATTCTGGTCTATATTTCTGTTCACTATCCCCATTTTTAATATCACCCGGGCAATCTTCCGGGTATCGCGATTTATAACACCCAGAACGAGATTGATAAGTTCTTCTTTCAGTTGTGGGGTTAACCGGCCCACCATGCCGAAGTCAACAGGGACGATAACATTATCTTTTAATACAAATATATTCCCGGGATGCGGGTCGGCATGGAAGAATCCATCAATGAGAATCTGTTTTAAAAATATCTCCGCACCATTTTGAGCCACGATTCTGGGATTTATCCCGTTTTCTTTAATCCGGGCAAGGTCAGTTATCTTTATACCATCAATGTATTCCTGTATTAATACACGGGATGTGGAGAGTTCTTTAAATATTTTGGGAATTTTTATCCTTGGGTCTTTAGCAAAATTTTCACGAAACCTCTCGGCATTGGAAATCTCATTAAGAAAGTCAAGTTCCTTATAAATCATCCGGGCAAATGTATCTATCATTTCCCTGGGATTTCTCTCTTTTATTCCCGGGATATTTATTTCGGCCAGAGTGGCAATCCTCTTTAACATATCGATGTCAAGTTCTACAATTTTTTCAATGTTTGGTCTGCGCACTTTCACAATTACAGGTGTATCTTTATATCGGGCGCGATAAACCTGGGCGATCGATGCGGAGCCGATGGGGGTCTCATTGAACTCAGTGAATACATCACGGATTGGACCGATATCATTCTCAATTACACTTTTCATCACTACAAAGGGTTCGGGTTTTACCTGGTCTTGCAGGAGACTCAATGTCTCGGTAAATTCTTCCGGGAAAATATCGGTTCTTGTGGATGCGATCTGCCCCAGTTTAATGAATGTAGGACCGAGTTCTTCACATAAAAGTTTTATCCTTTCTGGAATCGGCCGGATTGCGAATGGACTCTTTTTAATACCAAGACGGGCAAAGAGATACGCAGGGTGGAGGGTTTTTACATATTCTCCGAATCCATATTTTAAGAGGGTCCTTGTAATTTGAAGATAGCGGTTAAACCGCCGCAAAGGGGTAACGTACATCTATTTTATAAATCCTTAATCTGCTGCTGATTTCTGTTTTAGAATCTTTTCAATCTTTTTTTGCAATTCTGATAATTCTTTTTTTGTAGCAAGGTTAACTCTTTCCCTGAGTTTACCACCAATCTCGTCTATTCTCTGAGAGAATGTCTCTATTTTCTGCCACCTTTTCTTAAGAACAGGAATTTCTTCTTTAAATGCTTCGCCTTCATTTTTCAAAAGATTATAGAACTTCATCAATTTCTTTCTGCCGAGGCCAGCGATACCCAATCCAACCAGTAAAGAATTTTTTAATATCTCGCTCATATCTGCTCCTTTTATAAAATTATATGAAAAAGGATATAAATGTCAAGAAGAATCTAACCTGACTTTTCTCCACTTTTTGTTTTCCTGCAGGAGCGATTTCCCAAACAGATTACTAATGGTCTCGTTTCAGTGGCAGAGTTTACCCTGCAAAAATTAAAGTTAGTTTATTTAATCGATATTCCGCATTTTAACTGCAGACCAGGGTCTGCCGCTACAATTAGGATGGGTGTTGTTTTATTAATCCCCTTATCAATACCTCTTTTTACCCTTCAATATTATACACCAAAAATAAATATATCCTTGATTTTTCAATTCATTCTAATCTGATTGTATATATTCGTTTATTATTTTTGAGGTG
The DNA here is from genome assembly GCA_026416055.1 of Caldifarciminota bacterium. Classification (GTDB taxonomy): domain Bacteria; phylum Hydrothermota; class Tepidihabitantia; order SM23-42; family JAOAFX01; genus JAOAFX01. The sequence goes on along the minus strand of JAOAFX010000002.1, from coordinate 58,344 downwards.
AATAAAAATGCCGGAGGGGGGATTTGAACCCCCACGCCCGAAGGCCTACGCCCCTCAAACGTATGTGTCTGCCAGTTCCACCACCCCGGCATCAGATAGCTTATATCTATGTTGTTTTTCAGATTATAACTAAAATCTTTAATTTGTCAATCCGCCATCTGCAATCCCTAACTTGACTTACAGGAATTAATCAATATAATAGAATATGGATTACATAAAGTATGCTTATATTGCGCTTATCGGCTGGGGATGTTGGGCTGTTGGCAGTAAGTTAATCAGCCAGCACTTGAATGCAGTTAACACTTCTTTCTGGATTTCTTTCTGGTCTTTCTTTTTTTTAATTTTTTATATTCTTTTTTTTAAAAAAACATTTCAGTTTAACCATTACGCTCTATGGTCAATACCGGTGGGTTTTTTCTCTCTCATTGCAATACTCGCATTCTATCGGGCATTGAAAACCGGACCAGCATCGGTTGTTATACCATTAACAAACCTCTATGTTTTATTTCCGGTTATATTTGGCTTTTTAGTTTTAAAAGAGCCGGTCACTTTAAATAGAATCCTCGGCATTGCTTTTGCAATCATTGCTACACTTCTCCTTTCAAGATGAAAATCATCCTCTATGAAGACACCCCTGAGCACTTTTTCCCCTTGGTCAATTTTTATCCACAATTTAATCTCCGTATCGGCATAAAGACGATTGCCGAAAATATCGCATTCTATTTTCCTAAATTCAGGTTTGAGTACATTGCGCGTGAAATTTTTAATTTTAAACTCAATCTAAGAAATGAACCGATAATGTATCTTTCAGCAAGATTGTTATTGAAGGAAAAAATCAATTTACCATATGAGGAAACAAAATTTGTTGTCGATGGTTATGATGTCGGATTCGTTAAATTTGAACCCCCTTTTCCACAGAATTTTGAAGAGATAAAAATCGCTTTGAAAACCATAAAGAAAAGCAGAGCGATTTCGGGAAGGATACTCAATTTCCCATGGGATTTAATCAAATATAATCAGGAATTTATCATTGAACATTTTAATCAGGTAAAAAAACCTTCAAGGAGTTCGAAGAAGATCGAATTCATCGGACTGAGAAAAAATCTTTTTATCGCTCGTGATGCGATTGTAAGTAAATTTGTCTTTTTTGACTGCCAGGCAGGACCGATATACATTGATAAGAAAGTAGAACTGAGAGCATTTACCACAATAGTTGGACCTTCTTATATAGGCGAAGGAAGCATTCTGGATAGGGCAAAAGTCATTAAATCAACAATCGGTCCTTACTGCCGTATCGGGGGTGAAGTGGAAGAGTGCATTTTTCAGGGATTTTCTAATAAATATCACGAAGGTTTTATTGGACATTCATTCATCGGTGAATGGGTTAATATTGGTGCACTCACTACCAATTCAGATTTGAAAAATAATTATTCAAATGTGCGTATAAGGATTGGAAAAGAAGTTTATGATTCAGGAATGATAAAGCTCGGTTGTTTTATCGGCGACCATACAAAGTTAGGTATCGGTACACTCATTCCTACCGGTGCAGTGATCGGAAGTTTTGTAAATTTCTTTGGCGGTGGTATGATGCCTGCTTATGTTCCTTCTTTCAGGTGGCTTGGACCGAGCATTGATCAGGAATACGATTTAGAAAAGGCAATCAAGATGACAAAAGTCGTTATGGAGCGCAGAGGAATTACGCTCTCTCCGGAATATGAAAGATTGATAAGAGCCAACTATAAAAGCAGATGAAATACATACTCGGCATCGATATTGGCGGTACGAATATAAAGGCAGGATTGGTTCATAATGGCAAGGTTCTCAAAAAGATTACCGTTCCCACTCATGCCGGTCAGGATCCAGAGACCTCTTTAAAACAGATAAAAACCACCATAGGGCATTTTGTTAATTCGATTTCAAAAATCGGCATCGGTATTGCTGGAATTATTGATTCAAAAGAGGGGATTGTGCGATATTCTCCGAATTTAAAAGGCTGGCAGGATATCCCTCTTGTGCGGATATTAGAGAAAGAATTTAAAAAGCCAGTGCGGATTTTAAATGATGTCAATGCCATCCTTCTGGGTGAATGGATTTATGGTGCAGGTAAGGGTTACAGGAATGTTTTTCTTTTCACTCTCGGCACCGGGGTAGGAGGAGCGGCAATTTGTGAGGGAAAAATGCTTTTTGGAGCCCATGGATTTGCCGGGGAGTTTGGGCATGCAACTATTAATTTCAATGGTCCCAGATGTTTATGCGGAAATTATGGTTGTCTGGAAAGATATGTAGGGTCAAGGTACATAATAGAACTTGCGGAGAAAAAAGTCAATCTTCAGAAGAGTGCTCTAAGTAGATATAAAGAATTGACACCGAGGATAATTGCTATAGAGGCACGAAAAAAAGATGCGGTGGCAAAAGAAGTATTTGAAGAGATCGGTCAATACATTGGAATTGCGGTGAGTAATATTGTGAATCTATTTGATCCTGAAATCGTTATAATTTCTGGCGGCATTGCCCGTGCTGGTAAAGTCCTTTTTGAACCGATCAGGAAAACGGCAAAGGAATATATCCTTGGATATAAATACCGAAAAATAAAAATTGTCCCTGCCCGATTAGGGGACAGCGGCGGAATATTAGGAGCTGCCTATTTTGCCTGCTAATTTTCCTTGACTTTTGGCGACAATTAAATAAAATAGAGATTATCAGGAGTGATGATATGAGTGAAAATTTCGAGCCAAAAATTATTGGATTTATGTGTAAATGGTGTACCTATGCAGCAGCAGACCTCGCCGGTGTGAGTAGACTCCAGTATCCATCCAATATCGTTCCAATAAGATTAATGTGTTCTGGCGGATTAGAACCTTCATATGTAATAAAGGCATTAAAAGAAGGTGCCGATGGTGTATTTATCGGTGGTTGTCATTTTGGTGATTGTCATTATCAGACCGGTAATTATCATACCAACAAACGGTTTGCTATTTTACAAAAACTTCTTGAAGAAATGGGTATCGATAAAAGGAGGGTCCGCCTGGAATGGATTTCTGCGGCTGAGGGCATAAAGTTCGCCCGAACAATAAAAGAATTTGTTGAAGAGATCAAAAAATTGGGTCCAAATCCTCTAAAAAAGGAGGCGTAATGGCAAAACCTAAAGTCGCTATATACTGGTGTGCTTCTTGCGGTGGATGTGAAGAAGCGGTCGTTGACCTTGCTGAAGACATATTAAAAGTTGTGGATGCAGTTGATATAGTTCTCTGGCCCGTGGCGATGGATTTTAAGTATAAAGATATCGAGGCAATGCCGGACAAATCAATCTTAGTGAGCTTTATAAATGGTTCGGTGAGGAATTCAGAGCAGGAGCACATTGTTAAACTATTGAGACAGAAATCACAACTGGTCGTTGCGTTTGGTGCCTGCGCGCATCTTGGTGGTATTCCTGGACTGGCAAATGTTTCAAATAAAAAAGAAATATTTGAAATTGCTTATAAATTGACCCACACCACTGTTAATCCAGATAATATTTATCCACAACCGGTTACTGAAATTCCCCAGGGCAGATTGACACTTCCTGAATTTTATGACACAGTGAAATCACTTGATCAGACGATTGATGTTGATTATTATCTACCTGGATGTGCACCGCCACCAGATTTGATAATGAAGGGTGTTGAGACGCTTTTATCTGGTAACCTGCCACCCAAGGGGACTGTTATTGCCTCAGAAAAGGCCCTTTGTGAAACATGCCCAAGAAATAAAACAAAACCGGATAAAATGGTTATAAAAGAGATAAAAAGAATCCATGAAGTTATTGCTGACCCTGAAAAATGTTTCCTTGCTGAGGGTATTATCTGTACCGGTCCGGCAACAAGGGGTGGTTGTGGAGAACGATGTATTAATGCGAATATGCCCTGCCGGGGATGTTTTGGCCCAACAAAAGAAGTGATTGACCAGGGTGCAAAATTTTTATCAGCCCTTGCCTCAATCATTGATGCCAATACAGAAGAAGAGGCAAAAAAGATTGCAGAACAGATAATTGATCCGATAGGTCTATTTTATATGTATTCTCTCCCCACTTCAATCTTACGCAGAAAGCAGGGGGTGTAGAATGTATAAAGAGATTATAATTGACCCGGTCACCAGACTGGAAGGACACGGAAAGATTGACATATTTTTAGATGATGCAGGAAATGTCGCCCATGCCTGCTTACAGGTTCCAGAATTGCGTGGCTATGAAAGGTTTGCAATTGGCAGGCTTGCAGAAGAAATGCCCAGAATCACCGAGACGATATGTGGTGTCTGCCCTACTGCCCATCATATGTGCTCAACAAAGGCACTTGACGATTTATATGGAGTGGAACCACCACCTGCGGCAAAGAAGATCAGAGAATTCCAGTATAATACATTCATGTTTGAAGACCATAATTTACATTTCTATTTTCTTGGTGGACCAGATTTTATTGTTGGACCCGATGCGCCTGCAGGGCAGCGTAATGTGCTCGGTGTTATTGCAAAAGTGGGACTGGAGATTGGTAAAAAGGTGATTGACATCAGAAAACGAACGAGAAATATCATCCAGACACTCGGTGGCAGAGTCGTCCATCCTGTCAATGGACTCCCTGGCGGTGTATCAAAAGGGATAACAAAAGAACAGCAGGAAGAGTGGAAGAAGATTGCTGAAGATGCAGTAGAATTCGCCAAATTCACATTGAAGGCATTCGATGATATTGTCTTAAAAAATAATGCCTATGTAGATTTAATTGTAGGTGATATCTACAAACATAAGACATACTATATGGGTCTCGTTGATGATAAAAATAAAGTAAACTTCTATGATGGCTGGATTCGTGTCGTTGATCCGGATGGAAATGAATTCGCAAAATTCAAGGCACAGGATTATCTCAATCATATTGCCGAAGGTGTTGAATCCTGGACATATATAAAATTCCCTTACTTAAAGAATGTAGGATGGAAAGGGTTTGTTGATGGAAAAGATAGCGGTGTTTACCGAGTTGCACCTTTAGCCAGGCTCAATGCATCAGATGGAATGGCAACACCAATCGCCCAGGAATATTATGAGAAGTTTTATGAGATACTGGGCGGTAAACCGGTTCATAATACCCTGGCGACCCACTGGGCAAGGGTGATTGAGGCAATGCAGGCCGCAGAGAAAATGGTTGAGTTGATAAACGACCCGGAGATTCTTGACCCGAAGATTAGAAATATGGATTTCAAGACACCGAAAGTCGGTATCGGAGTGGTTGAAGCACCAAGGGGAACATTATATCACCATTATGAGACCGACGAAAAAGGTAGATTGACAAAGGCAAATTTGATAGTCGCCACGGTAAACAATTCTGCAGCAATCAATATGTCAATTGAAAAAGCAGCAAGAAGCCTGATTAAAAATGGTGTGGTTAATGATGGTCTTTTGAATATGAT
>JAOAFX010000002.1:0-52901 GCA_026416055.1 Caldifarciminota bacterium | reverse complement strand
TGAGATGGCATTCCGCGCCTATGATCCCTGTTTTGCGTGTGCAACCCATAATTTGCCCGGTCAGGTGCCGATTGAGATAAATATACGCAGTGCGAAGGGTGAAATAATCAGGACGATAAGAAACTAATCCACTGGTTAATAATTTATAACTACATTTTCTGTCCCCCTTTTTAAGGGGGGCTTCAATTTTGAGATAAACTCATGGGCGAGACGTCCTTAGCTGCGGAGAATGAAGCAGGGCTATCTTTTTCAAGCTAACTGAAAGTGTAAACTTATGAAAATTTCTGGAATGCATTAGCTTGCTGATGCTTTGTTCGATATGGTCGTTTCTAAGAACCAGAACCTGCGGGGTATAATCTTTTCATCCTGCATTGATAATTTTTGTAAATTAGTCCAGGGGACTTTTCTGCATGAAAAGACAATTGCAAACCTGTTGCCCTTTATTTGAATTTCGTCCAACTGAAGATGGAAGCTACAATTGATAGGTCACTGAAGAATCAATTGACACAATCGCATAATTGAGTAGAATTAAAAGATGAAAAGACTCATCATCGGCATCGGGAATGAATACTGTGGGAATGATGCACTTGGTATAATCGTTGCCCAAAGACTAAAAGAAAATTATCAGGATATTGATTTAAAGACCGGTGCCTTCAGCGGGATTGATTTTCTTGAAGCGATTGAAGGTTATGACGAAGTAATTGTGATTGATAGCGTTTTGGATTCTGATACGCCTGCTGGAAGTGTTTTGCAACTCAAAATAGAAGATTTTGTGGGCTTGAAAAGTTTTTCGTATTTGCACAGTATCAATCTTGCCAGTGCTATTGAACTCGGAAGACAATTAAATCTGAAACTGCCAGAGAGGATAAAAATCTTTGGTATCGTTATTGATAAAAAGGGAGAAATCGGGGAAGAGATGAGTATTGAAATTAAAGAGAAGCTGGATGAATTAGTAAAAGTTCTCAAATCAAAAATTTGAACTTTTAACTTTCCACTTGACATAATTGAAATTATGGATATAATGGGCATGTTGCTCTATATATAGTGTTTTTTAAAACGGAGAAACCATACAGGAAAGGATGTAAATGAAGTGTCCAAGGTGCGGGTATAATCGGGATAAGGTGTTAGAAACAAGGGCATCTCAGGCTGGTTCTGTAACGAGAAGAAGGCGTGAGTGTTTGAAATGCCATTTCAGGTTCACAACCTATGAGACTGTCGAGCGTATGCCGCTGGTGGTGATAAAAAGGGATGGCACAAGGGAACCTTATGACCGATCAAAACTGCTGGGTGGAATTGCACTTGCCTGTCGTAAAAGGCCTATTTCCGCCCAGAAGATTGAATCTATTGTCAATGAAATAGAAGATTCTCTTTCAGACCGTTATAAAATGGAGGTGAAGTCTTCAGAAATTGGTCAGATGGTTTTAGACCGCTTATTGAAAATAGACGAAGTTGCCTATGTGCGTTTCGCATCCGTATATAAGAAATTTAAAAATATAGACTATTTTGCCAAAGAATTACAAAAATTAAAAAAGGAGCGAAGATGGAAGAAAAAACATTAAGAATTGGAATGGGAGAAGAGGTTCCCAAGGAAAAAATTTTTCAATATGTTATAAAAAGGGATGGGAAGATTGTTCCTTTTGATAAATCAAAGATTGCCAATGCGATATTCAAAGCCGCACGGGCTGTAGGTGGTGAAAACAGAAAACTTGCTGAAGCCCTCGCCGATGAGGTCGTTTTGTTTCTTTATACTATTAAAGGTGATAAACCACCAACGGTTGAAGAGATACAAGATGCTGTTGAAAAAATTCTCATTGAAAATGGTAATGCCCGAACCGCCAAGGCCTTTATCCTTTATAGGAAGCAGCGTGAAATATTGAGAAAGAAGAAATTGTTAGAAAAAAAACCCGAGGAGAGGGAGACGACTGACTACGCCTTATTTGTCCGGACATCGGATGATGATTTTGTCTCCTGGGATCGTTCTAAAATTGTTGATGCACTATTAAATGAAACAAATATTGACCGTGATACTGCCGAGAAAATTGCCCGCGAAACTGAAGAAACGATACTGAATTCAAATGTGGAACTGCTCTCTTCGGCATTGATAAGAGAGATCGTGAACATGAAACTGATTGAACATGGGCTTGAACACGCCCGGTTACGCCACATGCGTCTCGGTGTTCCGTTGTATGATGCAGAAAAAATAATTTTATATGCAAACCGTGAGAATGCCAATATCCCTCATAATCCCGAAGCGACGAATATGACACTTGCCGAGACGATAAAAAAACAATATATGCTCTCTCAGGTCTTCAGCCGTGAGGTTGCTGATGCACATATTAGAGGTGATATCCATCTCCATGATTTAGGATTTGGGGACCGTCCTTATTGTTCAGGGCAATCCCTTGAATATGTAAAAAAATTTGGTTTGAATTTGCCTAATGCATTATCAATTGCAAAACCTGCAAAACATCCAGATACATTACTCGCCCATATGGTAAAGTTTTCTGCCGCACTCCAGGGGCACTTTGCCGGAGCCATCGGCTGGGATGCGGTAAATATATTCTTCGCTCCTTTTTTGACCGGTTTATCAGATAGAGAAATTCACCAGATTGCCCAGATGATGGTATTTGAATATTCCCAGCAATCTGTGGCACGGGGTGGACAGGCAATCTTCTCTGATTTGAATATCTACTGGGAAATTCCGAAACATTTCAGAGATGTCGATGCAATTGGACCCGGTGGTGAATACACCGGTAAGAAATATATTGATTATCTTCCCGAAGCACAAAAATTTGCCTGGGCATTATTCGATATATACCTTGATGGCGATGGGACCGGCAGGCCTTTCTTCTTTCCCAAACCACTCGTCCATATCACAGAAGATTTCTTCCGGACACCGGGATGGCAGGATTTTTTAAATCACATTGCCGAAATCTCTGCCAAGCGCGGTAATACCTACTATGTCTTTGATCGTGGTGAAACTGCGAAAATATCTGAATGTTGCAGGCTTTCATTTAAACTTGAAAAGAATGATATAGAAGATGCCCGTACACCATGGAAGATGCGTTACACTGCATTGCAGAATGTTACTTTGAATCTGCCGCGTGCTGCATATTTTGCTAAAGGTGATGATGAGTTATTGTTCAAAAAAATTGATCAGTTCCTCGATTATGCTGTAAAGGCTCATATCCAGAAAAAGGCATTTATTGAAAAATTGATAAATTTAAAGGATGAAGGGCCCCTTGCCCTCCTTACCATGGAACAGGATGGTGAACCTTATCTCCGTCTCCATCGTGCTACATATCTAATAGGACTTCTTGGCTTGAATGAACTCGTTCAATACCACACTGGTAAGCAGATGCATGAAGATGTTGATAGTTTGAAATTTGGATTGAAAGTGGTTGCCTACATGTATCACCGGGTGAAAGAATTGTCAAAGCAGTATAATATGCGGTTTGTTATGGAACAGACTCCAGCCGAATCTGCAGCCCATCGGATGGCACGACTTGACCTTGAGCATTATCCCAATGATGCACTCTCTGTAGTAAAAGGAGATGTAAAGACTAATTCTGTATACTATACAAATTCTACATACCTAAATATAGGTATTCCCATTGACCCGATAGAACGTGTGAAGATTGAAGGTAAATTCCATGATATGATTGAAGCCGGTGCTTTGACCCATGTCTGGTTAGGCGAATCACAGCCACCAAAGGAATCGATCGCTAATTTTGTTGTAAAAACATTCAATCACACCCGCAATGCCCAGATAGCCTTTTCGCCGGAATTTACAACCTGTAATTCGTGTTTCAAGACTTCAAGGGGACTTGCAGACTCTTGTCCATGGTGCGGAAGTAAAAAGATAGACCATATAACCAGGGTAACCGGTTACTTCAGCAAGGTTTCGGGCTGGAATAAGGGTAAAAAGGCTGAATTAAAGGATAGATATCGGGTTAAATTCTAATTGTTTAATTTGTATTCTTTTTTGAAAATAATTCGTTTGCGATTAACAATACCGCGCTGACGACCACAAAGGCATCGGCAAGGTTATAGGTAAACCACCTCAGGTTGCCAATACCCATATCGATAAAGTCGATTACATATTTTAACCTTATCCGGTCAATGACATTACCAATAGCACCCCCAACAATCAAGCCAAAGAGGATTGTGCGGTATTTTGAGTTCTGGGTAAGTCCGATGTAAGTAAATATCACAATGCCGAGTAAATGGAATAGATAATATAGAAATGGTGGACCAAAAGAAATACTGAAGACACCATATGGATTGTATGCAAGTTTAAATCGAAGATACGAACCTATGACTTCACGGGGTGGATCAAAGATATTAAGGTAACTGGTGATAAGTATCTTTGAACACTGGTCTAAAAATAGGGCAATGAAAAGCGGGATTAAAAACTGTTTAAGATTTTTACTTATCGGTACACTTGATGCAGAATCGGGCATAAGGAACTATTTTCAGTCTTTTTTTCTCAATGAGTTTACCACACTTCTCACAGATGCCATAACGCCCATGTGCAATCTTGCGCAATGCGTGGTCGATACTAAAGAGGGTTTCCCTCTGGCGGGAGATGTTGAGTGAAGATAATTCTCTTTTTTCTGTTTCTGACCCCTGGTCAGCCATGTGATTGGCATAGGCCGAGAGGTCTCCCGATGCCTCGGTCTGGGTTATGGCAATCTGACCGGTAGCATAATCTATACCTTTTAGAATCTTCTCTCTTTCTTTAAGCAAGATTTTTTCGAATTCTTTCAACTCCGACTTTTTAAATTTTTTCATCATCCTCTTTTCTCCTTCAGCATATTTAGATACGCCTTTGCCTTTATGTTTGTGGGATCGATTTTTAATACTTCCTCCCATTCTTTTCGGGCGTTTTCATGTTTACGCTGCTGATAATAACATAGACCTAAAAGGACCCTTGCTTCGAGATATTTTTTATTCCGGCTCAATATCTCCTGAAGAAGTTTCTCTGCTGCCTTATAATCGCCGAGCTGGTTATATGTTCGGGCGAGCTTCAACTTTATATCGAGAAACCCAGGGCTCACTTCTATTGCCCTGAGATATTCATCCCGTGCCTTTTTATATTCCTGCAATTCATAGTAAGTATCACCGAGCTGCATATAGGTATTGGCGAGTTTTATCTTCAATTGTGGAGAGTATCCCTTTTCCTTTGTCTCCAGCGCAGCTGCCTTTTCAAATGATTTTATCGCTTCGTCAAACTGGCATTGCTCATTGTAGATTATCGCCATATTGACATAAGCCTCAATATACTCTGGATTCAATTCAATCGCCTTCTTGAAACTCTCAATCGCATATTTGTAATTCCCGGCGAGGGAATAAGCAAGCCCCAATGCATTATGGACATCAGGATAATTGGGATATGCAGAAACGACCTTTCTCAATCCCTCGATCGCCTCTCTGACCTGTCCTTTCTCGTATGCCTGTAGCGCCTCACTATATATTCTTGCAGTTGCTGGATCCATGATGATGAATTATATTTAGAATCCTTTGTTTGTCAAGAATCTCAAATCTTGCCTTGACTCTACTTTTTATTTCTATATAATATTTTGCTCTTATGGTCAATCGCCGCATCCGGAATTTTGAAATCAAAGAACTGATAGCCACCGGCGGGATGGCTGCAATCTATAAGGCAATTCACGTTACCCTTGACCGGGTCGTTGCGGTGAAAATTCTCCATGGCCATCTTGCCCAGGATAAGGATTTTATCATCCGCTTTGAAAGGGAGGCAAAGGCAGCAGCCAATCTCCAGCATGAAAACATTGTAAATATAATCGACTTCGGGCAGGAAGAAGAGGTCTATTTCATAGCGATGGAATATGTGGATGGCAAGAGCCTCAAAGACTTATTAAACCAGGTGAAGTTTATTCCCCAGGAGATTACCCTCGCAATTGTGCGGGAAATTGCAAAAGGATTGGGTTATGCCCACCAGAAAGGTATTGTGCACCGGGATATGAAGCCAGCAAATATTCTCATCGGCTATGATGGTAGTGTTAAGATTGCCGATTTTGGACTTGCCCAGGCACAGGATTTGACATCAATCACTGTTACCGGTGCGATTGTGGGTACACCCGCTTATATGTCGCCAGAACAGGCTGCAGGAAAGAAGGTGGATAACCGTTCAGATATATTCTCATTGGGAGTTATGTTTTATGAGATGCTCACCGGCGAAAAGCCATTCAAAGGCGAAAACTATTCTGCAGTAATCCATGAAATCCTTACTGTAACACCACCCAGTCCGATTGAAGCCAATCCTCTCATTTCCAGAGATATAAGCACCATCATTGAAAAGATGCTGGAAAAAGACCCTGATAAAAGGTATCAGAGTATTGAAGAAGTTGGTGAAGATATCACGATTAAGGCTCGCAGGAACCGGATTGAGACCGGCCGCAAGGAGATAGGTGAATTTGTGAAGGCACCGGAGCAGGCGATGGAAAGTCTACTGCAGAAAAGGAAGCAATACCATTATGAGCGTGGTATATATTATATGAACCTTGGTTATGAAAAGATTGATGATGCGATTGTAGAATTTGAGAAAGTCCTTTTAATCGATCCGAATGAGATTAAAGCAAAGGAATATCTGGAAAAATTGAAAAAGAAGAAAGAGAGAATGCCTGAAGAGAAAAGACCTGTGGAAAAGGCAGGGGTGAGAAAATTTTCTATTTCAATAACCCATGCATTTGCCGGTTTATTCGTGCTGGCAATAATACTTTTTGCCCTTATCAGATTTCTATCTACAACTAAATCAGGAAGTCTTTCTCCAACCCATCTCACCGGCACAGTAGTGGTTAACTCCTTTCCGTCCGGTGCCCGTATAATCTTCGATGGTGATTCAACCGATAGATTCACTCCTGCAGTTTTTGAAGGTCTGAAGACTGGTGAGCACCGGATTGAATTAAAAAAAGAAGGATACAAATCCTATGTTCAGAATTTTGAAATCAAGGGAAATGATACCGTAAACATAAACGTAGAACTCATCAGTGAAGTTGTAAAAAAAGATACACCACAGGTTGCTAAACCACCTCCACCAAAAAAACCCTCCACTATTGTTGAAGGGACAAGTTTCTTGAAAGTTAAAGTTGATCCATGGGCAAAGATTTATATTGATGGAAGTTATGTTGAGACAACACCGATTGCAAAGAATATTGAGCTGAGTTCGGGTGTTCATAATGTGCGCCTTGAAAATCCGAATTTTAAGACCTGGCAGAGGAACATCAAATTTAAGCCGGGTGAGACTGTTGAGTTAAATGTCCGGCTTGAACCCCACGAAGGATTTTTAAAACTCGTTGTCAAACCCTGGGCTGATGTTTATATAGACGGCAAGTTCTATGAGACCACACCGATTGGCCAGCCCATCAGGCTTTCTGCCGGACAGCATACATTGAAATTGATAAATCCACTGTGCAAACCTTATGAAGAAGTGATCTTGATAAAACCGAATCAGGTTTTGAAAAGAGATATTGAACTTCAGAGAAAATGAGAATATTTAAAAAAGGAGAGAATATGTTAAAAAAATTTATTTTACTGGCTTTTTTCTGTAGTCTTGGTACAGGTCAGCAGGTCACCGGTGATTCTTTATTGAAGATGCTGGACCGTGCAAAGGTTTACTACAATAATGGTGAATATGAAAATGCCATCAAACAACTTGAGGTTGCACTCCAGTATCTCAAACAGCTAAATCAAAATGAACAGGTTGAGGCATATAAATACCTTGCATTCAGTTATGTAGCATTTGGTAATAAAGAAAAGGCTAAAGAGCAATTTAAAAAGGCATTGAGCCTTGACCCGAAGTTAGAATTAGACCCGGCAACGGTTTCACCCAAGATCATAAAGGTCTTTGAAGAGGCAAAGGCCGAGATGGTACCTGTGGTCTCACCCCCTGCGCCACCATCGCCAAAACCGGTTCAACCTGCAGTCCAGTCCAAAAGCGTGAGCATATCCGGTGCGCTCCTGCGCAGCTGTTGTCTACCAGGCTGGGGGCAGTTGTATAAAGGCGAGAGTTCAAAAGGCAAGAAGATGGCTATTGCTGCTGTGGTTCTCTTTCCCACGACCCTGCTTGCCACATCAATCCAGAATGCAAGACATGAGGACTATCTAAATGTCGAGCCCGGTAATGAAGATGAGATGGACCGGGCGTATAATGAATACCGGCTATGGTATAATATTTCAGCAATATGCTGGCTCAGTTATCTGGGATTGTATGGCTATAATATCTACGATGTTCTGACATCAAAACCCGGAATAAAATCCTCAATGCTTGAAGAAAAAAATTTTTATTGTATCCCCGATTATGAGGGCATCCAGTTTGGATACAATTTTAAGATAAAATAGAAGGGGGAAAAATGAAAAGATTTGAAATCTTAATTTTGCTTGTAATCATGGTAGCCTGTCTTAAACCACCAAGGGATAATCGCTTTGACCCGGAAAATCCTGATAAGGCATATTTAGTGGGCCGGGTTATGTCACCAGATAGTGCCATATCTGATGCCGAGGTAAAATTGTTGACCCTTGGTGATGAAACCTATAAGGCAACAAGGACGAATTCTGAAGGATGGTATGAATTTAAAGAAATAGACCCGGGAGTATATAAAATCGTCGCCTTTACTGATTACTATCTTCCTGCCGAATATTCACCGGAAAGCCTTCCTGCAGGTGCCTCAGACACCGTGGATTTATATTTCAGCACCCTGAAATTAACTTTTGATGAAGAACCAGTGGGAACCACTGAGCCTTTTGGATTTAAGCGGATTTATGGCGACTGGCAGGTGGTCAGTGATACTACAGCGCCATCACAGCCCAATGTGTATAATTGCAATGACCAGAAAGGTTTTGTGCTCTTTAATAAATCAATCAGCGATTTCTTTACCAGTACCAGTTTCAAATTTTTATCAACTGTGGACACCCTTTCCCGAACTGGCTTTATTCTGAGGATGAAGGATACTTTGAATTATTACACTGCAACGGTAAATAAAAAAGGTATTGGATTTGTAAAATTCAAAAATGGCTTTCCATATATCCTTGATTTTGTCACTGTGCCTGTAATTCCTGATCAATGGTATGAACTGGGTGTTGAGGCCTCTGGTAATGTGTTCAAAATATATTTCAATGGTGAACTTAAGATTGAAAAAAATGATCCGGATTTTAATGAAGGTAAACTCGGACTCATCCTTCATCGAGAAACGCCGCCTAAATTCTCTGTAAACTTTGATGATGTAATCATCCAGCGATAGTGGCAACCTTTCTCATCCACAGGAGTAACGAAGAGACCCAGGTCGTCAAATTAGAAAAAGAATTTTTAACACTGGGCAGGCTTGAGGACAATGATATTGTCATCGATGACATATTTGTATCACGCAGGCATGCCGAGGTAATCAAAAAGGGGAACGATTATATAATAATCGACCAGAAGAGTCGTTATGGTACATATGTAAATGGTGAGCGTATAGTTGAAAAAAAATTGAATTATGGTGATGAGATCCAGGTCGGAAATACTCTTATCACATTCGTTGATGAAAAAAAACTGAGTGCGGTACCAGAACATAAAACCGTTGTAAAAAAATTTGGTGACATCATTGATATTGAAAAAAGAATTGATGAATTGAAATCTGCTATCTTCAGAGGCGAGAAAAAAGAACGGCTAATCAAGACAACTGAAGAGATCAGACAACTTGTTAGCGATTACCGCCGGCGCCTCGCTGAGGCAGAAAGAGCAAGGGAGATTGCATCAACGCTGTGCGAAGTGGGTAAAGTAATAAACTTTGTCTTTGACCTCAATGTCCTTTTGAATCTGCTTATGGACCTTGCCTTGCGAATAATTCCGGCGAAGAGAGGCTTTATTATGCTGGGTGATGAAGATACCAGAGAACTGAAGATAAAAGTGGCAAGGAACATGGGTGGAGAGATTGACCCTAAAAAATCATCTGGAATAAGTCAAACAATTGCACGTGAGGCATTCAATACCCGTAATATCATAACTACCGAAGATGCAATAAAGGATGGTAGATTCAAAACACAGGAGAGCGTGATTACTTATGCGATCGGTTCAGTGGTCTGTGTACCCCTGATAACAAAAGAAAAAAAGGTTCTCGGTGTGATTTATCTTGATAATCCTGTTGGATTCTATAAGTTCACCGAGGATGATATCCAGTTTATTGAGTCCTTTGCCAGCCAGTCTGCAGTGGCGATCGAAAATGCCCAGTTATATGAAAAGGTAAAAAAAGAAGAAAGAACTACTGAGAGACTTCAGAGATTTTTTTCACCAGAAGTGGTGAAAAAGATAATTTGCGAAGAGAGGGCGATTAAACCCGGGGGTGAACATTGTATTGCTACAATTCTTTTCTGTGATATTCGCGGTTACACATCACTTACCGAGAAGATCGATACCGTAATCGCCCTGGAGATTTTGAATGAGTTTTTGAGTAGTATGACTGAAGAGGTATTTTTTTATGAAGGAACACTTGATAAATACATCGGTGATTGTGTGATGGCAATCTTTGGTGCACCGGTTGCCCATGCTGATGATCCGTTGAGGGCGATAAAATGTGCCCTTGGTATGAAAAGAAGGGTTGAAGAATTGAAGAAACGATGGCAGGAAAGATTGAAGATTCAAGATGTAGCCTCGTTTGAAATCGGTATCGGTATCAATACCGGTGAAGTCATTGCGGGCAATGTTGGAAGTGAAAAAAGGCTTGAGTATACAGTCGTTTCCTCAGCAGTAAACATCGCCTCCAGGCTTGAAGATATTGCAAACCCGGGGCAGATTCTGATAACAAATAGTACATATGAACAAGTGAAGGAACATATCAAAGCCCGGACTCTGCCGCCGGTTAAATTGAAGAACATCAGCCAGCCCGTGGCGATTTATGAAGTCCTGGGGCTGATTTGATATTTTAATCTCTTTGATTTAAATCGGGGTATTGACAAAAAGAGATTTTTGAATATAATTGTCTCGTGGTTAAGATTTTCAGGCAAAAACCGCTCGAAGCCATCTGTCTGAATCGAATATATATTCCTTTTTTAAGTCTTAACCACAACCACACCACATTCCACTTTAATCATTACTGGTACTGGCACTTCCGGGCCCAATAAGGGTCAGAAATCCTTTTTGGTCCCGGAAGTGCCACCATGCTTTTTACCACATAAAATAACCCCATAGCTTTTTAAAAATAAGGTAAAGGTTACAAAAAAGGAGGTTTGATTGAAAAGACTGAACCTTGTCATCCCTAAGGGAAGTATCTTTGATAGTATCATGAAATTATTCCTCGATGCGGGAATTTATATGAAGATGAATGAACGGGTATACCGGCCTTTCGTCAGTGATCCAGAACTTCAGGTTAAAGTGTTGAGACCTCAAAATATACCAGATTTGATTGAAATCGGTTCGCATGATGCAGGATTCACAGGCAGGGACTGGATTGTGGAATCCGACGCCGATGTTGTTGAAGTTATGGATTTAAAATTGGACCCGGTCAGAATCGTCTCTGCAATCCCTGAGAATACAGACATAAAAATCCTGCGCAGAAAGAAAATCATCGTTGCATCGGAATATGAAAGGCTGACAAAGGAATTTCTGAATAAAGAGGGATTCAATTACAAATTCTTACGTACCTATGGTGCGACCGAGGTCTTTCCACCCGAGGATGCCGATATGATTATCGATAATACTGCAACCGGTACGACTTTAAAAGAGCATAATTTGAAAATCTATAAAGTGATCATGGATTCCACAACCAGATTCATTGCGAGCAGGGATGCCCTACGAAATCCATGGAAGAAAGACAAGATTGAAGAATTGAAGATGCTATTTCAGGCAGTCCTTGATGCCCGAGAAAGGGTGATGCTGGAGATGAATGTGCCAAAAGAGAAATTTGAGCAAATCGTAAAAATTCTACCGTGCATGCGTGCACCAACGGTCGCACCTCTATATGGTGAAAAAGGCTTTGCAGTAAAGGTTGCGGTGAAAAAAAATGAGGTGGTTAAACTCATTCCCCGGTTGAAGAAACTCGGTGCCACTGATATCCTGGAGTATGAATTCAGAAAGGTCGTGATATGATTAAAAAAGCGATAATAGAACTACCACCTTACGAAGTTCCACAGAAGGCGCTGATAAAATTGAATCAGAATGAATCACCCTATGATATACCAGAGGCGTATAAAAATGAAATACTGGCACAGTTAAAGAAAATACCATGGAATCGTTATCCGCCTGAAGTACCTGAAGAATTAAAAAAGGCACTGGCCGATTATACCAGCCATCCTCCTGAAGGGATTGTCATCGGTGATGGTTCTAATGAACTGATTCTCGCAAGCATGCTGGCAACCTGTGATAAAGGGGACAGTATCACCGTGGTCAGGCCTGGTTTTGCAATCTATCCTTATCTTGCGCGGATTCTTCAATTAAAAGTTAAAGAAGTACGACTGAGGAACGACTTCTCTTTTGATGTTGAAGGGTTATTGAGATGTGTCAGGGGTTCAAAGGCGGTATATATTGCAACTCCGAATAATCCAACCGGAACAGCTATTGAGTTATCCGGGATAGAAAAAATCTTGCAGATGAAGAAAGCCATGGTAATCATAGATGAGGCTTATTATGAATTCCATGGCAAGACCGCTCAGGGATTCCTTTTCAAATATCCAAACCTCTTAATTTTACGAACATTTTCCAAGGCATTCGGGCTTGCCGGTGTCAGGCTCGGTTATATGCTCTGCCATCCTGATGTAGCAAAGCAGATCTCAAAGGCGAAATTGCCGTTTTCGGTTGGAATTTTCCAGATAAATGTGGCAAATTTCCTGCTCAGAAAAAAAAGACTGGTCAATGAAATTGTGAAAAAGATAATTGGCGAAAGGGAGCGTGTCTTTGAGCAGCTCAATAGCATACCTAAAATCATTCCTATCCCTTCCCGTGCCAATTTCATCCTTTTTGGAGTGAAAGATGGTTCTGCAGAATGTATCTTCAAAAAACTTTATGAAAAAGATATCCTTGTGCGAAAATTCAATCACCCTGACCTGAATAATATGCTCAGGGTTACTATTGGTAAACCATTGGAGAATCAAATATTTTTAAAAGAGTTAGCCCGAATAACCGGAGGTCTCGATGCGTAGAGCAACGATAAGAAGGAAGACGAAAGAGAGCGATATCATGCTTGAATTAAAGATCGAAGGCAAGGGAAATTGTGATGTTTCAGCACCCATGGGTTTTTTAATCCATATGCTGGAGACATTATGCCGGCATAGTGGATTCGATATTTCGGCAAAAATAAAAGGGGACTTACATGTTGACCAGCACCATATCGTTGAAGATACCGGATTATGCCTTGGGCTTGCATTGAGCAAGGCACTCGGTGATAAAAAGGGTATAAGGCGTGCAGGATTCTTTATCTACCCAATGGATGAAGCCCTTGCTCTGGTCGCAATCGACCTTAGCGGAAGGAGTTTTTTAAAATTTTCAGGTAACTTTAAGGGTAAAAAATTGGGAGATTTTGAAGTAGATACCATAGAAGATTTTTTTGCCGGCTTTGTAAACGGTTGCCCCTGTGCACTCCACATTAAACTTCTTTCGGGCAGGTCAGACCATCACAAGATTGAAGCAGTCTTCAAGGCATTTGCCCGGGCTTTAAATGAGGCATGCCAGAAGGGTAAAATTGATGTTATTCCAAGCACAAAGGGGATTTTATGATCGGAATAATTGATTACGGAGCAGGAAATCTGTATTCAGTGAGGAATGCCCTTGAGCATCTTGGATTTAAGAGCCTCATTATCAAAAAGCCATCAGATATTAGATTGGTTGACAGACTTATACTTCCTGGAGTAGGCGCATTCGGTTCTGCAGTAAAGCGTTTGATACACTCCGGCCTCTTTGGCAAAATTTATGACTGGCTAAAAGAAGACCGACCGTTTCTGGGCATATGCCTGGGCATGCAATTGTTATTTGAGTCAAGCGAGGAATCAAAAAATGCAAAGGGATTCGGTATCTTTTCAGGGCGGATAAAGAGATTTCGCGATTGTAAATTTCCACAGATTGGCTGGAATGGAGTCAGGGTTTTGAGAAAGTCTGGTATCATTGACCGTAGCAAAAAATTGACTTACTTCTATTTCCTCCATGGCTACTATGTAGATACGCCACAGACAAGTTTAGTAGTCGGGGTTACTGAATATGGGGTTGAATATCCTTCGATCGTCAATCGCGGGAATGTCTATGGTGTACAATTCCATCCAGAAAAGAGTGGCAAGGAAGGGTTGAAGCTGTTAAAGAGCTGGGTGGAGAGATGCTGACGATTAGAATAATTCCCTGCCTTGATGTTGATAAAGGAAGGGTGGTGAAAGGAATACGATTTAGGGATTTGAAGATTGCTGGCGACCCGGTTGAACTTGCTAAATACTACAATGATAGCGGAGCAGATGAATTGGTCTTCCTTGATGTTACAGCATCAGTAGAAGGAAGGAAAACTATGGCAAGGATTGTAGAGAAGGTTGCACGGAATGTATTCATACCATTCTGTGTCGGTGGCGGCATAAGAACGATTGAGGATATGCGCAATTTACTCAACGCAGGTGCAGATAAAGTTGCAATATGTACTGCCGCACTTGAGAATCCCGGGCTAATAGAAGAAGGTGCCAGCCTGTTCGGCTCTCAGTGCATCGTGGTTTCAATAGACGCAAAAAGGGTTAAAAATACCTGGCATTGCTTTACCCACGGCGGAAGATTTGATTCGGGTGTGGATGTAGTAAACTGGGCAAAGAAATGTGAAAAACTCGGTGCGGGTGAGATACTTTTAAATTCTATAGACAAGGATGGAACCCAGACCGGTTATGACATTGAGTTGAACCTGAGGGTAAGTTCAATTGTAAGAATACCGGTGATCGCTTCCGGAGGCGCAGGTAATTTAGAACAGATTTACAGGGTAATAAAACACGGCAGGGCAGATGCTGTCCTTCTTGCATCGGTACTACATTACAAAAAATTCACTATTGAAAGAATAAAGAAATATCTGAAAAAAATGGGGGTATGCGTGAGATGGTGATACCTTCAATCGATTTAATGAATAAAAAAGTGGTACAATTAAAACAGGGTCGGGAAAAAATTCTTGAATATGATGACCCCTTCTCACTGGCAAGGGAATTCAATAAGTATAATGAAATTGCAGTAATAGACCTGGACTCAGCGCTGGGAAGGGGCGATAACATTGAAATTATTGAGCAATTACTCAAGATTGCAGATTGCAGGGTAGGTGGTGGCATAAGGACGATTGATAAGGCGAAAAGATTGCTCCAGCTCGGTGCCAGTAAAGTGATCATCGGTTCAATGGCATTTGCAGGCGGAGAAGTCAATCACGAATTTCTTTCCCATCTAAAAGAAGCGGCAGGACTGGAAAGAATAATCATCGCCCTCGATACATATGAAGGTGAGATAGTAACCAACGGCTGGCGAAAGAAGACCGGAATTCAACTGATTGATGTCATAAGAGAATTTGAATCCTATACCTCAGAATACCTTTTTACATTTGTAGAAAGAGAAGGGATGATGAAGGGGATTGATATGGAAATGGTGAGGGAAATCCGTAAAAAGACCGATAAAAAGATCACCGTTGCCGGTGGTGTAGCAACCCTGGATGAGATTAAGACCCTTTCTTCAATGGCGATTGATGTCCAGTTAGGCATGGCACTCTATACTGGAAAGATTTCCCTTATTGATGCCTTTGTCGAATCGCTGAACTGGGAAAAAGGCTTGATTCCTACAATCGTTCAGGATATCTGTGGTGTGGTTTTGATGCTTGCCTATTCGAATAAAGAGTCATTGAGAAAGACACTCGAAACGGAACGGATGTGGTATTTCTCAAGAAGCAGGAAGGAATTGTGGTTTAAGGGAAGGACATCAGGAAATTTCCAGGAATTGATTAAATTGAGGGCAGATTGTGACCGGGACGCAATCTTAGCCTTTGTGCGACAGAATGGTTCTGCCTGCCATACTGGAAGTTTTTCCTGTTTTAATCTGAGGAGGCAGAATGAGCGAAATGGGCAAAAAAATTTGTGATGCACTAAAGAAAGTGGTTGATAATAAATCATTGAATGTCAGAGAGGCTTATGAAATTTGCTGTGAAATCATGGATGGAAATGGAACCCCGGCTCAACTCGGTGCCTTTCTGACAGCCCTGAGGATGAAAGGTGAGACGATCGAAGAGCTCATCGGATTCTGTAATGCCATGAGGGAAAGAATGATTACTATAGATTGTGCAATAGACCGATTGATCGATACCTGTGGCACAGGTGGTGATGGTATGCAGACATTTAATGTTTCAACGACTGCTGCATTCATTGCTGCGGGTGCGGGTTGTTTCGTAGCAAAACATGGTAATCGTTCGGTCTCAAGCCATTGTGGAAGTGCTGACCTGTTTTTCGCACTCAATTTGAGACCAGAGATGGAAAATCATCTGGTGAGGGAATGTATTGAAAAAACTGGCATCGGTTTCCTCTATGCACCGAAATTTCATCCAGCAATGAAGAATGTTGCACAACCGAGAAAAGAAATTGGAATCAGAACGATATTTAACCTTTTAGGGCCATTATGCAATCCAGCGAGGGTTGCATATCAGGTCATCGGTGTGTGTAAAAAGGGGTTTATGGAAAAAATAGCAAAAACACTTGTGAGTCTTGGAATCAGGCATGCCCTTGTTGTTTATGGTCAGGATGGAATTGATGAGATAACGACTACGGCTGAAACATGTGTACTGGAGGTTATAAACCAAAATATTACAAGTTATGAGATTGCACCTGAGGATTTTGGTATAAAAAGATGCAGGATTGAAGAATTGAAGGTCAAGGATAATAAGGATAACCTCGATTCTTTTTTAAATGTTTTAAAGGGTATACCAGGACCAAAGACCGATATTGCACTGCTTAATGCAGGTGCAGCAATATATATCGGAGGAAGGGCAAGGACAATAAAGGAAGGAGTGGAACTTGCCCGGGAATCGGTCTATTCTGGCTCGGCATTGAATAAGCTTGATGAATTAAGGAGGTTTGTGGATGAATATACTGGGTGAGATAGTTGAAGATACCAAGAGAGTGGTGGCTGAAAAGAAGATAAGCAAACCATTAAAAAACCTGGTCGATTGTGAGGTAGAATCAACACGAAATTTTGAGGAGATCTTTAAAAAGAATCAAATGGCATTGATTGCAGAAATCAAAAGAGCATCGCCTTCAACCGGCATAATCAGAAAAGATTTTGACCCGATCCAGATCGGAATAATCTATGAAACTGCCGGTGTGGATGCAGTCTCAGTAGTAACAAACAGAAGATTTTTTGGTGGAAGGTTAGAAGATATAGCACTTTTGAAACAGAAGATACATTTGCCATTATTGTGCAAGGATTTTATCATAGATGAGTACCAGCTTTATGAATCCCGACTTTATGGTGCTGATGCAGTCCTGTTCATCGCGCGGATTCTGGATGGAGAAGAGTTAAAAAGTTTTGTGGCCATTGCCCACAAACTGGGAATGGCGACGATAGTTGAAGTCCATGACCGCGAAGATGTTGCTAAAGCCCTGAATACCGCAACCAGGATAATCGGTATCAACAATCGCAATCTTGACGATTTTACCGTCGATATAAGAATCTCATTGAGTTTGAAACCATTCATCCCAAAAGAATACTACACTTTAAGTGAGAGCGGGATAAAGGATAGATTAGATGTAAAGATACTGCTCGAAGCCGGATTCGATGGAATACTTGTGGGAACATCGATATTGAAGGCTGATGACATTGAGAAAAAAATCCAGGAGTTAAAATGGATCGGCTGAATGATTTGAGAAAAAATATAAAAAAGATCGATTGCGAGATTCTGGATTTAATCAAAAAAAGGATTGAACTCAGCAAAGAGATTGGCCGGCTGAAAAAGAAAGCCGGCATTCCACTGCGGGACTGGAGCGTGGAAAAGGATGTTATTGGAAATGCAATCAATCATGCAGGAAGAAGAGGGCTGGATGTGAATTTTACAAGGATGCTCATCACCAGGATAATTGAACACTCAAGATTCCAGCAGGAGCGACTCCATTATTCGGCATATGGTGGCAAGAAAGAAGATATTCTTATCATCGGTGGACTCGGTGCCATGGGGAAATGGTTTGCATATTTCTTTCAGAATCAGGGACACCGGGTTGCAATCCAGGATATAAAACCCGAAGGAATTAAAGGTTTTAAATATTACCGTGATATCAAATCTTCACTGGACAAAAAATCAATCGTGATCATAACAACACCGTTACAAACCGTTCCAGAGATTATTTTCAATCTTACAGAATTAAATTATCGGGGGATTATTGCCGACATTGCAAGCGTGAAGAGCCATATGATTAAAGCAATAAAAGAAGCAATAAAGAATAAAATGAAAATAACAAGCATCCATCCGATGTTCGGACCTGCATGCCATACCCTTAATGACAAGGTTATCTGCATCTGCGATTGTGGATGTCCTGAAGCGAACGAAAAAATTTCGGGATTCTTCAAGGATACCGCAGTCAGTCTTATAAATCTCTCTTTTGAAGAGCATGACCGTATAATTTCTTATATCCTCGGACTTTCCCACCTCATCAACATTCTTTTCATCAAAAATCTTATGGATAGTGGCTATAGTTTTAAAGAATTGACAAAGGTGGCGAGCACAACCTTCAGCGCCCAGATGGAGACGGCAAAGAGTGTGATAAACGAAAATCCTGAATTATATTTTGAAATCCAGTCCCTAAACCCTTACAGCTGCAGGCTGTATCACCATTTAAGAGAAAGTCTCGATCACCTGATAGACCTCATCCAGGGCGGTGCAAGAGATGATTTTATAAAACTCTTTCAGAAAGGTGCCCAATATCTCGATGAAGATGAATATTAAGATAAAGATCTGTGGTATAACCAATCTTGAAGATGCCCTTCTTGCTTCAGAATCAGGTGCTGATGCCCTTGGTTTTATCTTTGCATCATCACCGAGGAAGGTAGAGCCTGAAAGGGTGAGGTATATTATTCAACACTTACCACCGTTTATTACTACGGTCGGTGTATTCAAGGATGCGCCACTTGATACAGTCAATAGAATAATTGAGATATGTGGCATTGATGCTGTACAGCTCCATGGGAATGAGCCACCAGCGTATTGCAATCAGATAAAGAGAGTGCGATTGATCAAGCGCATAAAGATTGACGAGAATTCTACAATTGAAAGGATAACAGAAATCATGGAAGAATACACGGTCCCTGCATATCTATTCGACCCAGGTGAGGGAAGCGGCCGGGTCTTTGACTGGAATATGATTAAGGGCATCAAGGGCACAATAATCATCGGTGGTGGTTTGAATCCAGAGAATGTGAAGATGGCTATAAAACTGGTGAAACCTTACGGTGTTGATGTCTGTTCCGGGGTTGAAAAATTTCCGGGTAAAAAAGATCCTGATAGATTAAAAGCATTCATAAAGGAGGTAAGGGCATGTATCTGACCGGTGTTATCGGTTATCCACTCAAGAAGACACTCTCACCATTCATCCACAATAAAGCATTTGAAGTCCTGGGGCTAAAAGGCCGTTACTTTCCACTCTCTGTTCCTGAAGAAGATTTCGGACTGGTTATAGAGACGCTCAAGAAGTTAGGCTTTTGTGGATTTAATGTAACCAATCCATATAAAGTTAGAATCCTGAAATACCTTGATGGAATAAACAAACCGGCAAAAGATATTGGTGCGGTCAACACGGTGAAAATAAAAGATCGTCGATTATTTGGATTTAATACCGATGTTTTAGGTTTTATTAAATCCATTAGAAGGCACAGGGTGAATTTAGCAAGAAAAAAGATTCTTCTGATCGGTGCGGGTGGAGTTGCCCGTGCCATTATTTATGCAATTGTGAGGCAAAATCCCGAAATCTTATTTGTTGCCAATCGGACTAAAGAAAAAACGCAGTTTTTCAAAAAAAAGTATAATGCAGAGATCATTGATTTCGCGGAAATCTCCAGAATAGTAGACAAGATGAATGTAGTAATAAATGCTACATCGGTCGATGCCCAGTACTGGATCATTCCTTATTTAAATAAGGATAGCATTTTTTATGATACAAATTATCAGTTCCCTCTCATGCGCAGAAAGAATATTAAAATTATAGATGGAACTGAGATGCTGGTCTATCAAGCTGCTTATTCATTCAGTATCTGGACTCAGAAGAGATTGCCATTAAAGATAGTACTGGAGGTAATAAAAAGGAGGTATAAATGATCAGAATCCTGACTGCAGGTGAATCACATGGTAAGGGATTTTCAGTTATAATCGATGGATTACCAGCAGGTTTAAAGATAGATCTGAATTTCATAAATGATGAGTTGAAAAGGCGCCAGTCCGGTAAAGGAAGGGGTGAGCGTATGGGATTAGAAAGTGATTATGCAGAACTCCTTGCAGGTGTACGCATGGGCAGAACGATCGGCTCACCGGTAGCATTCCTGTTAAAGAATGTTGATTACCGTAAAGAAGAGTATCTTGTAGACACAGGGAATGGAAAGATATTCGTTCCCAGACCCGGGCATGCTGACCTTCCTGGTATGTTGAAGTTTGGATTTTTTGATGTGAAAGATGTTGCAGAGCGGGCTTCAGCCCGTGAGACAGTGGCAAGGGTGGCATCAGGTGCTGTATTCAAATTGTTTTTGAAGGAATTCGGGATATCAATCGGTTCAAAGGTTTTGTCTGTGGGTCGTGCTACAGACAGGACTGGTATGGATAGAATGGTTAAATATGCCCGCAGGATAGGTGATACACTGGGCGGGGTTGTGGAAATCTATGCCGATAATGTATGTCCGGGGCTGGGAAGTTATATACAGTATGATAAAAGGCTTGACGCCCGTATCGGTATGGCGATGCTTTCAATTCCATCAGTGAAAGGGATTGAGATAGGTGAAGCGATAAAGAGTTCCCGGTCATTCGGTTCCAGAGTTCATGATGCAATATTTTTTAGTAAAAAGAAAGGATTTTATAGAATGACGAACAATGCCGGCGGTATAGAAGGTGGTGTAAGCAATGGTGAGAGGATTTTCGTAAGGCTTTATGCAAAGCCAATCCCGACACTCAAAAAACCACTCGAATCAGTCAACATCGAGACCAAACAGAAAACTCTGGCACCTGCGCTAAGGGCTGATGTCTGTGTGATTGAAGCGATTGGGGTTATTGGTGAATCGATGCTTGCTTATGTTCTTGCCGATGCATTTTGCGAAAAATTTGGCGGTGATTCGCTTGCTGATATGAAAAAGAATTACCAGGTGTACATAAAAAGGATAAAGAATGCCTGATAATATCGTTCTCATTGGATTTATGGGTACGGGCAAGGATACCGTGGGAAGGATACTTGCCCGTAGATTGAATATGGGATTTTTATCCACCGATAGAATGATTGAGCTTTCAGAAGAGATGCCGGTGAAAGAGATATTTACAAAGAAAGGCGAGGATTGCTTTCGGAAACAGGAAAGAAATGTTATCCACCAGATTAAGGATTTGAAGAATCTGGTCGTCGCCACAGGCGGAGGCATTGTCCTCAATCCGGATAACCGGCATATTTTGAAAAGGATGGGAATGGTTATACAACTCTCAGCAAGCCCGGAAATTTTGAAAAAAAGGATTGGAATCAGGGAAGACAGACCGTTGATAAAGAAACTTTCGGATATAGAGAGATTATACAGGCAAAGAATAGGGATGTATGATTTTGCAGATTTTAGGCTTGACACCGATGATAAAGAACCTGCAATATTAGCCTTGGAGATTATAGATAGACTAAAACTGAAGAGACTGGATGATTATGCAAAATGCGAAACAATCAGGGTCACCACCCGGACAAAAGAATATCCAGTGATAATCGGTTTTGATATCATAGACCGTCTTCCCCTTGTGGAAAAACGGGTTTTGATAATCACCAACCCCCTCGTTGGAGCACTTTATCTCGATGGTATTTCAGAGCATTTAAAGAAAAATCTGAATCGGGTTGAATATATTATCATTCCTGATGGTGAGAGATATAAGAATTTCAAAACGGTCTGGAAGATATACGATTACCTTTTCCGCACGGATTTCCAGCGCCGTGATTTTATCATCTCTCTGGGCGGCGGGGTTATAAACGATATTGCTGGTTTTGTTGCCTCGACCTTTAAGCGCGGATGCGGCCTTATCCATATCCCTACAACACTCTTGGCCCAGATTGATGCTGCGATCGGTGGAAAGACCGGTATCGATACAGTTTATGGCAAGAATATGCTCGGCACATTCTACCAGCCCGAGATGGTCCTGTGCGACCTTAAAAGACTGACAACCCTTTCTGAGCGGGAGTTTTTAAACGGGATCGCTGAGGCGATTAAATATGGTGTGATAAACTCGCGGAAGCTCTTTGAAATACTACAAAATAAAAGGCAGGCACTTTTGAACCGGGAAATAAAGATTCTTTTTGAAATTGTTCGGAGGTGTGTAGCAATTAAATGTTCAATCATCAAAAGGGATGAGACTGAAGAGAAAGGTATTCGTGAAGTTTTAAACTTCGGCCATACCATTGGACATACAATTGAGACCATCACCGGGTATAAAAAATTTTCCCATGGTGAAGCCGTGGCAATGGGAATGGTTGAAGAGATAAATCTTTTAAGCCGAAATAAAAAAGATTTACAGATCATCATAGATTTACTGAAAAAGTATAACCTTCCGTGCGATATTCCTGAAGAGATAAAAAGGAGTATAAAAGAATTAATCCATCGGGATAAAAAAGCCTCAGGTAAATTTATCAGGATGCCGGTATTTGAGAAAATCGGCAGGGTAAGGGTAAAGGAGGTTTCATGCCGAAAATTTTATTAATCCATGGTCCAAATTTGAATCTTCTGGGAAAGAGAAAAAATGAAATCTATGGAAATCTTTCTCTTGAAGAGATCAATCACCGGATAAATGAATACGCAGAAAAGAAAGGTATAAAAATCGATATCCACCAGTCAAATTCTGAAGGTGAGATTGTTGGTATGATACATAAGGCAGAAGGTTATGATGGACTGGTGATAAATCCAGGTGCTTATACACACACATCGATAGCAATCCGGGATGCTATTGAGGCGACGAAGATAAAAGCGATTGAGGTCCACATCAGCAATATCTATGCGCGCGAGACATTCAGGCACAAGAGTTTGATTGCACCGGTATGTATTGGACAGATTACCGGACTTTCCTGGTATGGATATATCCTGGCACTCGAATTTTTTCTACAAACAGGAGATGTGGATGTATCATCTGCCTGATAAAAATGGTTATTTTGGAAACTTTGGAGGCAGATTCATTCCAGAGACATTGATGCCGGCTTTGAAAGAGCTCGAGGATGCTTACAGGACTTTAAAGGAAGATAAGGATTTCAAAAAAGAACTGGATTACTACTTGAAAAATTATGCAGGGAGACCTACACCGTTATATTTTGCCCGTAATCTTTCGGAAAGATTTAAGGGTGCAAGGATATTCCTCAAGCGTGAAGATTTGCTCCACACCGGTGCGCATAAGATAAATAATACACTCGGTCAGGTTCTTCTGGCAAAGAAAATGGGTAAAAAAAGAATCATTGCCGAGACCGGTGCTGGACAGCACGGGGTTGCAACTGCGACTGCCTGTGCAGTGCTCGGTCTGGAATGCGTGGTATACATGGGAAGAAAGGATATGGAACGGCAGCGGGTGAATATACTCAAGATGAAACTCCTTGGTGCTGAGGTGAGGGTGGTAGATTCAGGTAGCAGAACACTGAAGGATGCGATAAATGAGGCGATAAGGGACTGGGTTACGAATGTCAGGACTACTTATTATTGCCTCGGCTCAGTCGTTGGTCCACATCCTTATCCGGTTATGGTGAGGGATTTTCAATCTATAATCGGGCATGAAACCAGACAGCAGATAAAAGAGATAGCGGGAAGGATGCCTGATATTCTCATAGCCTGTGTCGGTGGTGGCAGTAATGCAATTGGATTTTTTTATCCATTCCTTGATACAAAAGTAAAATTGCTCGGGGTTGAAGCTGGTGGACTGGGACTTTATTCAGGCAAGCACTCAGCAACCCTGGCAAAGGGCAAGATTGGTGTGCTCCATGGCACAATGAGTTTTGTACTCCAGGATAAGGATGGACAGATCATGCCGACCCATTCCATTGCACCCGGCCTTGATTATCCTGGTGTTGGTCCTGAACATGCATACCTGAAGACAAGCAAACGGGTAAATTATACCCATTGTCGTGACCGGGATGCTATCCATGCCTTCAAAATTCTATCAGAGACCGAGGGTATAATTCCGGCGCTCGAGAGTGCCCATGCGGTCTATGTCGGAATCTGTGAGGCGAAGAAGATGTCTGATGATAATATTAGCATCATTAACCTTTCAGGAAGGGGAGACAAGGATTTGGGGATTATGGAAGGTGTAGAATGAGCAGGATTGCCGGGGTATTTAAAAATCTTGCTGAAAGGAATGAGTCAGCACTCATCACCTATATCACCGCAGGTTATCCAGGGATTGAATCATCAATCGATTATATCAGAACCCTCGCCCGATACGCAGATATGATTGAGATTGGAATTCCTTTTTCAGATCCGATCGCCGATGGCAGGACGATTCAATATTCGTCGTATTGTGCTCTAAAAAATGGTATAAGCATATCGAAGATTTTCGGAATGATAGAACCACTAAATCTTGGAAAGCCAATTATTTTTATGTCCTACCTCAATCCCATAATCGCATTTGGGGTCGAGAAATTCTTTAAAAAAATGAAGGCAGCAGGTACATCAGGGCTTATCGTCCCTGATCTTGTCATTGAGGAATCCGGCATATTGAGGGATTCAGCACAGAGATATGCCATTGATTTAATCTATCTGATTGCTCCGACATCAGATGAGAAAAGAATAAAAATGATTGGTGAAATATCAGAAGGATTTGTATACTGCGTATCAGTTACTGGCACAACCGGCGCGAGAGAAAGACTGCCCGCAGACCTTTTTTCATTTGTAAAAAAAGTAAAATCGATTGTGAAAAAGCCGGTTGTGGTTGGTTTTGGAATATCTGATACCGACCAGATAAAGGCATTGAGCAGGTTTGTTGATGGTGTAGTAATTGGCAGCAGATTGATTGAGATTATCCAAAATCGGGAAGATTTAAATCTTTACCTCAAAAAATTTAAAGAGGCAACGATAAGAAGTTGCGTGAGTGGTCATCTTTAGAAAGGAGAGTATATGCTTGTAGTAATGCATAAAGATGCTACAGAAGAACAGATAAGAAGAGTCTGTGCGGTTATAAAAGAGATGGGGCTTACACCCCATCCCATCAAGGGTGCACAGAGGGTGGCAATCGGTGTGACCGGCAACAAAGAAATGGTTAATACAAGAAGGATTGAAAATCTCGAAGGCGTAATAAACATCATCCATGTGACCCAGCCTTATAAACTGGTGAGCCGGGAGATGAAGCCCGATGATACAAAGATAAATGTTGGCAATGTGGTAATCGGTGATAAAAGAACAGTAATAATCGCAGGACCCTGTGCAGTAGAATCAGAGAAACAGATGCTTGAAATTGCTAGGGCTGTGAAATCACTCGGTGCAGATTTGCTCAGGGGTGGTGCATTCAAACCCAGAACATCACCCTATTCATTCCAGGGACTTGGTGAAGAAGGGCTGAAAATTCTTGCAAAGGCACGGGCAGAAACAGGACTTCCTGTTGTCTCGGAGGCTACAGATACCGAGATATTCTCCATGGTTGAAGAATACGTCGATATAATCCAGATTGGAGCAAGGAATATGCAGAATTATGCGTTGTTAAAAAGGGCAGGACAGAGCAGAAAACCAGTCTTGCTAAAAAGGGGAATGGCATCGACAATCAAGGAATTTCTTCTTGCTGCAGAATACATAGTCGCTGAAGGTAATCCAAATGTGATTCTTTGTGAACGTGGCATCAGGACATTCAGCGATTTTACGAGGTTCACCCTTGATATAAGCAGTATTCCGGAACTAAAAAAGATTTCCCATCTCCCGGTGATTGCAGACCCGAGCCATGCTTCAGGAAAGAGGGAGATGGTTCTGCCACTGGCACGGGCAGCGATCGCAGCCGGTGCTGATGGTATAATGATTGAAGTCCATAATAATCCAGAACAGGCATTATCTGATGGTCCTCAGTCATTAACCTTTGATGGATTTGCAAACCTAATGCAAGAATTAAAAGCCATAGCTAAAATAATGGGACGGGAATGATTTGTGTAAAATAAATGCTTTAATCAGTCTACACTTTATTTTAACTTCACACATCTGGAATTTCCGTTGACTTTTACGAAGTTTAGGATATACTAATAACATGATTGATTTGAAGTTGCTGAGGGAAAATCCTGAACTTATACGCCAGGCACTCCTGAGCCGTGGTGTAGAATTTGACCTTGATGAATTGCTTGAAATAGATAGAAAAAGACGAAATATCATCACTGAAATCGATAATCTCAGGAAAGAGAGAAATAAACTATCAGAAGATGTGGGTCGGCTGAAACAAGAAAAAAAAGATGCATCAACATTGATGGAAAAGGCACGCATAATTGGTGATAAAATAAAAGAATTTGAGGAAAGATTAAAAATTGTTGAAGAGAAATTTAATGAATTGATGGCATTACTTCCCAATATTCCACATGCCACAGTTCCTGTTGGAAAGACCAATGCAGATAATAAATTCATCCGTGGTTTGCGTGAACCACCTGAGTATGAGTTTAAACCCATACCTCACTGGGAAATCTGCGAAGCCCTTGACATCCTTGATATAAAAAGGGCGCCAAAACTTTCGGGTTCAAGATTTATTCTCTACAAGGGCCTCGGTGCAAAATTAGAAAGGGCACTAATAAATTTTTTTCTCGATTTACATACAAAAAAGCATGGATATAAAGAAATTTTTCCACCTATTCTGAATAATCCTGATTGTTTTTTTGGTACCGGACAATTGCCTCGTCTGGAAAAAGAGATGTACAAATGCCGGGATGATGATTTCTATCTCATTCCTACAGCCGAGGTTCCCCTGACCAATATCCACAGGGAGGAGATAATACCGGAGAAAAATTTGCCGATATGTTATGTTGCCTATACTCCCTGTTTTCGTCGTGAAGCCGGTTCCTATGGGAAAGAAGTCAGGGGTATAACCCGTGTCCATCAGTTTAATAAAGTTGAACTGGTAAAATACACGACTCCAGAAACAGGGTATGAGGAGTTTGAAAAACTTTTAAACGATGCTGAGGAAGTGGTGAAACTCCTCGGACTTCCTTATCGTATCATGCTTCTGTGTACAGGGGATATGACCTTTGCATCAGCCAAGACTTATGATATTGAGGTCTATGCACCTGGTATGGGTGAATGGCTTGAGGTCTCTTCAGTAAGCTGTTATGAACAATACCAGGCGCGCAGGGCAATGATACGCTATCGGAAATCTACAGGTGGTGTCGATTATGTCTATACCATTAATGGTTCAGGACTTGCAACACCCCGAACATTTATAGGCATCGTGGAAAATTATCAAACCCAGGATGGAAGGATTAAAATACCAGAAGTGCTTAGACCTTATATGGACGGGCTTGAATATATTGAGTAGAATTTAACATTCTATCTGGAAAACCGGCTTTTTAAATAATCGAGAACTTTCTTCATATCGTCGGGCAGGGGTGATGTAAAATGTAGTAGTTTATTTGTTCTGGGATGATTGAAAGTCAATTCTGATGCATGCAATGCCTGTCGGTCAAGCAATTTGAGTATTTCACGGAAATCGTTGAGATATGCTGAATTTTTAATGACACCGGGATTCCTTCCTCCATAATCACGGTCTCCGATTACCGGACAACCGATATAATTCAGATGCACCCGTATCTGGTGAGTCCTGCCGGTTATCAACCAGACTTTGAGATAACTTGCAATCGGAAATTTTTCAACAACTACATACTTAGTCGTTGCCATTTTGCTTGAGAGTGGTGTTACGGTCATCTTCGTTCTTATAACTGAACTCCGGCCGATCGGTGCTTCAATCGTCCCTTCATTCATCCCTGGAAAATTCCAGCAAAGGACATCGTACTTTTTCTGCACTTCCCGGCGGGCAATCGCCTTCCCCAGTTTACTCAGTGCTTCGTCAGTCTTGGCAAAGATTATAAGACCGGTTGTGTCTTTATCAAGCCGGTGCAAAACCCCTGGTCTTATTTCATCGGTCAACGTGGGTAATCTGCCACAATGATAAAGGAGGGCATTGACCATGGTATGTTCAAAATGCCCGCGTGCTGGATGGACAATTATCCCTTTTGGTTTATTTACCACAATAATATCGTCATCTTCATAAACAATATCGAGGGGGATATTCTCGGGTTTTATTTCAGCCGAGGTCTGTAATTCAAATACCGCATAGACTTCATCCCCTTCTTTAACCCGATAAGAGCACTTCACTGGTTTATTATTCACCAGCACCTTTTTCTGTTTTATGAGCTTCTGGATAAGGCTTCTTGAAAGACCGATGCCGGAAATGTATAGATACTGATCAAGCCGGGTTCCCCATTGTTTTTCTGAAACCTTTCTTCTGAATTCCCGCAGGACTGTGGGCATCTACATCAACCTGAAATGATTCGCTTCTCCAGTTCTATGATTTGCTTTATACCATTTTTTGCTACTTCCAGTAATCGATCAAGTTCAGATTTTGTGATTGGAATTTTCTCTGCCGTAGCACCGATTTCAATTATCTTCTCACGACCGGTCATTACCAGATTCATATCAACTTCTGCATTTGAGTCTTCATCATAACACAGATCGAGCACTATCTCACCCTGAACTATACCTGCACTGATTGCACCAACGAAATCAAGGATGGGAAATTGGGTAAATTCTTTATTGACCCACATCTTTTTCACCGCACTGTACAATGCCAGAAATGCACCATTTACCGCAGCAGTTCTCGTTCCTCCATCAGCCTGGAGAACATCACAATCGATAATAAATGTGCGCTCGCCAACAAGTGAGAGATCAAAGACCGGTCTCAATGCCCGTCCAATGAAACGCCTTATCTCCTGGGTTCTGCCTGTGAGTTTACCGGTATTCGCCTCACGCTGGGTTCTTTCTTTGGTCGATGCTGGCAGAAGAGAGTATTCTGCTGTAAGCCAGCCCTGTCCCTTTCCCACCAGAAAAGGCGGAACCCGATTTTCAATAGTTACTGCACATAAAACAACAGTCTTTCCGAGTTTGAAAAGACAGGAACCCGCTGGATACTCAAGATAATCCATCTGGATATCTATTTTTCTCAATTCATCGTTTTTTCTTCCGTCCGGTCTCATACGCCCCCTTTCTCCTTGTTAGAACTTAATGAAGCACGGAAATAATTTTTTAATGGGGCTCCCAGAAATCTCTCTGCAATCTCCTTAAAATTTATCGAAAGGTCAGTGAGATATACGGTGATATTTCCTTTACCCGATGGGTTGAGTAGATTTTTCTCGGCAAGGGATTTGGCAAGTTCTTTGCTCAGTTCCTTTGAGGCGTCCACATAGTTTATTGGACCCATAATCTTTTTTATTATTTTCAATAACAATGGATAATGGGTGCAGCCGAGAAGGAGTGTATCGATGTTGTCCTTTTGCAGTGGCTCGAGATATTCACGGGCAATCAACTCCGTTGCGCGGTGTTGAGTAAATCCTTCTTCGACAAGCGGAACGAACAGGGGACAGGCGCGGCCGATTACTTCCACATCGCTGGAAAATTCCTGGAATGCCCTTTCATAGGCACCACTGTGAATGGTAAGGGTCGTTCCAATGACTCCTATCCTTTTATTCCTGGTCAACTCCAGTGCTTTCTTCACACCCGGTTTTATTACCCCGATAATAGGAATCTCAATCTCTTTCTGGAGTATTTCGAGGGCTACTGAGGTTGAAGAATAACAGGCGATGACGATATATTTTACACCTCTGTCAATAAGAAATTTTGTATTTTCACGGGAAAATTGTATTATTGATTCTGTTGATTTGGTACCATAAGGGAGCCGGGCTGTATCACCGAGATAGATAATGTCTTCTCCTGGTAGAACCTTTCTTATTTCCTTTACCACTGTAAGACCACCGATACCTGAATCGAAAACACCAATCGGTGAATTATTCAATGGTTAAGCCTCCTTTCATAATGGGCTATGAAATCCTTCAGACCGGAATAGATGGCGTGGGCAATAGTTTCTTTGAATTTCCTATCCCGTAAAAGTCTTTCTTCCTCAGGATTGGAAATGAATGCACACTCAATCAGTACTGCAGGCATGAAGGCGCCGCGCAGGACATAAAAGTCTGCCTGGCTCACTCCTCGGGCAGGGATGTTCAGTAATGCCTCAGCCTTTGTTTGAATTGCTTCGGCGAGGTTGTTGGACTCCTCGAGGAATAAACTCTGGGCAAGGTCATAAAGTATAAAGTTAATATCACCCGACGGCTTTATCTCTTCATCAAATACTAAAGATGCATTCTCCATTGCAGCGACAGCCCGTTCTTCATTCGTGCGTGCTTCAGAAAGAAAGTAGGTCTCAAAGCCTCTTGCCTGTCTGTTTCTCGGTGAGGCATTACAATGGATGCTTATAAAAATATCTGCTCCATTACGATTTGCAAAATTCGTCCTTGATTTTAAAGATAGATACTGGTCTCTATCCCTTGTGAGCATTGTTCGTATTTTGAGGGAGTCTTCAATAAATTTTTTTAATATTTTGGCTATATCAAGATTCGCATCCTTTTCATAAAGTCCGTTTTTTCCCACTGCACCAGGGTCTATACCACCATGACCGGGGTCAAGGACTATCAATTCTACTTTCTTTGCTATTTTCTTGTAGAATACTATCTCACTCTCCCTTTCCATACAGGCATTGATATCTGATAGGGTCAATTCTATACGGGTATAAGTCTGATAGGGTTGGATATTTAATGATTTTATTGCCCCTTTCGGTTTTAATTTCGCTTTTTCCCGGTATTCTCCATCCAGCTCAACAATAGCCTGCTGCGGTGTAAACTGGAGATCAAATTCCACAGGCGTTTTCCAAAAGAATCTTAAAACTGTAGAATCACCACGAATGGTCAAATCAATCTTTTCAATGATTGGAATTTCCTCTATCTTTTTTAAAAAAATGAGCCTCTCAAGCCTCGTTCCCAGTATTCCTCCAATCATGAGGGCAGGGAAATACATCTCTTCTTCAACTATACGGGGTGGAAAAGGAATATTCAAGTATGAAGTATCATATTTTAAGATATTCACATCAGAAATCAGAGTGATTTTATGTTCATTAGTTGAAAGGATGCAGCGCAAATGGACTTTATCAAATATATAATTTATTTCACATAATTCGGCAATCGGCTTTAATGGTAGATAATCCTGTCCCTCAATCATTTCACTTTGAATAACAGAAGACTTATTTTCAAATATGACTTCGTATTTTTGGACGTAACTGAAAATAAAAATGAATAAAAAACTCATCGGTTTATACTTTTGATTCTTTTTAAATCCTTTTTTGCCTCTTCACGCAGGATTTTCTCTTTTTTGTCATAGAGGCGTTTGCGCCTGCAAACACCGATTGTGACCTTGGCAAACCCCCGGTCATTGAAATAGATTTTTAAAGGTATTAATAAATTGCCTTTCTGCGTGACAATTCCATAAAGCTTTTTAATCTCTTCTTTTTTTAAAAGCAATTTCCTCTTCCGCTTCGGGTCGGGTGTGGCTATGGTGCTGAAGCGGTAAGGATTGATGTGAAGATTAAATAAAAAAACTTCACCATTTTTAACTTCGGCATAGGCATCACTCAGGGAAACCTCACCCATGCGTAAAGATTTAACCTCACTACCTTTTAAAACTATGCCCGCTTCATAGGTGTCAGTAATTTCGTAAAGATGATTTGCCTTGCGATTCGTGCTCACTACCTTCATTGAAGTATTATAGCAAACAAATCATAAAAAGTCAAGAAATCCAGAGACTGAGTCCTTTCCACATTTTTTAATCTAATGGTCCTTCCTGTATGATCGACTTCCAGTCGCGATAACATTATTGCAAATTTGTGGGACAATACAGGGCAAGATATTGAGCAAACCTGAAGGTTTGCCCTACGTTTTTATAGTTTTATTCACACATTCAAAATTAAATGTAGGGCAAAGCTTTAGCTTTGCAAATTCCGAGACCTGTATGAGCGACTTTTAGTCGCGATAATGTTATTGCAAATTTGTAAAACAGGGTTCAAGGACTTAAGCAACCTCAAGGTTTGCCTTGCTATTCTGGGGCGAAACACTCTGGACTATTTTCTTTCTGGAGTGCATTGCCCTGTCCTGAAGTTCCTTTCAGAATTGCCAAGGCTTTGTTTTTGTATTTTTGGGGTTAATAAAATGTAGAAAGGAGTCAAATCCAGAGAAGATTGTTTATTGACTTTATACTTTATACGGTTATAATCTATCATGAAAAAAAGAATCGGCATTCTGACGAGCGGAGGTGATGCTCCGGGAATGAATGCAGCAATCAGGGCGATTGTCAGAACCGCCCTTTACAAAGGGTATGAAGTCCTGGGGATAAAGCATGGCTATAAGGGATTGATTAATAATGATATCGTAAAATTAGACCACCATTCTGTCGCCAATATCATCCAGCGCGGTGGTACGATCCTGGGTACCGCACGGTGTGATGAGTTTGAGACTGAAAGAGGGATGCACAGGGCGAAAAAGGTGATTGATAAGAATAAATTAGATTGTGTAATTGTAATCGGCGGTGACGGAACGATGCGCGGGGCAAAGGAATTTTCTGAAAAGTTTGGTGTAAATCTTATCGGGTTACCCGGCACGATCGATAATGACCTCTACGGGACTGATTTCACCATAGGTTTTGATACAGCAATAAATAGTGCCCTTGAGGCAGTTGACCGCATCAGGGATACTGCATCTTCACTTGAGCGGGTATTCTTTATTGAAGTAATGGGTAGACATGCTGGATTTATAAGTCTTGCAGTCGGACTTGCTGGTGGTGCTGAAGATGTAATCATTCCTGAGACCCCTACCGATATTGAAGAGATTGCTCAAACAATACAGAACAATATTAAAAAAGGCAAAAAGTCAAATATAATCATTGTTGCCGAAGGAGATGAGGCAGGGAATGCATTAACTATTGCGAGAAAGGTCAAAAAATTGACCGGTGAAGATTATCGGGTTGCGGTCCTGGGTTATATCCAGCGGGGTGGAGCACCCACGGCAAACGACCGGATTCTTGCATCAAAATTGGGGTATTATGCAGTTGAGTCTTTTGAAAATAATAGATTTGGTGTGATGGTTGGTGAGATTGAAGGTAAGATTGTATATACTCCATTTGAAGAGACTTACTCAATAAAAAAGCCTGTAGAAGATCATATTTACAAAATGATTAAAATTTTATCTGGATAATTACACGGGCGGGGCAAAGCCCCGCCCATTAACATCATCAGATAGTATTGCTGTATCCATTTGCATTAGTTTTCATCCGCTTAAATCTACCCGGCGACACAATGTAGTTCCTACATTAAACCCTACCGATTTGCCATTCCTGCCTTTTAATTTCTCTGTTTCCTTCTGTGCAAATTCTTCAAGTAACTCCATCTTCAAATATCTCTCACCCTGGTAAGCACATTCCATAACCGCATTCAATATTGCATTCTTTATCTCGCCACCACTCAACTCATAATATCTTCCCAGCCTTTCAAAATCAACATCACTGGCAAGGGGCACTTTCTCCGGAATCAGCTTCCGCCATATTTTTGCCCTTTCCTCAGGTGAAGGCATTTCAAATTTTAATTTCAATATTATCCTGCGGTCAAATGCCTCATCTATGACGACCTCGCGATTCGTGGTCAAAATCACCACACCATCAAACCTCTCCAGCTCTTTCATCAGTATATTTGTCATATAATTGTGCATCCGGTCTGTGCTGTAGGTCTCATAAAACCTTTTAGCAAATAAAGCATCTGCCTCATCAAACACTAAAACGCAGTCTTCCCTTTTTGCTTCTTCAAATGCCAGAACAAGATTCTTTTCAGATTCACCAACCCAGCAACCGAGAACATTCTCATAATTTACCATCCCGATTTTCTTACCGAGTCTATGGGCAATCGCTTCGCTCGTTGCAGTCTTGCCTGTCCCTGGTGGACCATAAAATAGCATAACCGTTCCTTTGCCATATTTTATTGTTTGATTCAACCCCCATTCTTCAAAAATTTGATTCAGATTCTTTGCCTGAAAGACTGCCCTTTCAATTGCCTTTAATTTTTCAGGTTCAAGCACAAGGTTTTCAAATGTCAGAACTGGTTCATAGACATTCAAAAATTTGCTTTCTTTTCTCTTTTTATTTCTGTACTCTCCGGGTATAAACTTTGTGAATCCTCTGTGCAGGTGAGAAACTTCGGTATCAGTTTCGATAATCTCTTTTCCTGTAATATCTTTAAATATATTCAAAGCGAGGGCAAATTCAGCCTTGAGGAGAAGACCTTCAAACGGATGTGTAAACTCACACTCAATAATATTTTTCTTTAATAATCCCTCTAAGATCTTGCTCTTTTCAATAAACTGAAAAGGCTCATAACCGAGAAATATCAATAATTCCCGACCTGTGATCTCAAACCTACCCATTTCAAGTTCCTTAAAAAACATAGCCAGAAGAATATCCCTTTCTTCTGAACCTAATTCATATTTTTTAACTATTTTCTCTACAGGTATGTCGACACCCATTTGCCCTGCATGTCTGGCAATACGCAATAAAGCCTTTCTCACAGATTTTATCGCAGTATCTATTTTATTAAGTTCCTTTTTATTCAATATACTCGTTTTTCCATAAAAAATTTCCTCAATTTCAGCTGGATACCTGCGCATCATATCCTTTTTCATCTCAAATAACTGATAGAGCCGATAGGCACACTCCATGTATTTTTTATTTAAATCTTCAGGTTTCATAAAACCTCCTTTAAATCATTATGCTGAAAAAGCATAAAATTATTTAGTTCAGAATCATCTCACTTCAACTATTTCGGCTTCCGATGTCCCTGGAAAAGGAAAATTTATAAGCAATATCCCTGTTTCTTCAGGTAGTTCCAGTAGTTTATAATAATTACTTACCTGGGCTACTTCTTTTACCGAATTTGGCTTTTTCTGATATTTACCCCCTATAGGTTCCTTGCCTGCTTTCAGTTCAATAAGTACTTTTTCATTACCCTGCCAGACATAAAGATCAGCAAAAAGAACCCCGAGGCTATGACCCTTATAAACTACCTCAACCGGTTTTTCGCTTTCATAATTTATACCTTTTAATCTTAATTCAACCTCAAATGCGCGGTGATATATCCCTTCCTCATATCCTGCACCTAAGGTGGCATATATTTCCTTTGCCATCCTTTTAACCTCTTCTTTTAAGGTTAAGGGTTTCATATTTACCTCCCTTCACCTCTTAAGGTGCATTTTTAACCCTTATTCTTTCCAGCCTTCACATCCTTAAAAATAAAAATTTCCGAAATTTCGGAACTTTGTCAAAAAAATAAAAAAGCCCCATGTTTCTGCCCTTAATATATACGGATTTTTCACCCTGTCAAGGGGGTAAATGCAATTTTTACTCAATACCCCTATTTTTTGTCCACCCTGAACTTGTTTCAGGGTTCAAAAATGACTTTCTTATGAAATTTCGTAAGTTTTTAGCGTCAGACTTCAGTTGGATGAAGGTTTTTTTAATATTAACAATTTTAAATAATCAAAATATTTCGAAATTTCATAAGTTTTTATACTCAATCTTCATCTGGACGAATGGTTTTATCGCTTTTGATAATGGCATACCATCATAAATAGCATATTTTGGAGTTGAATCTTCTTTGAAAAGTGTCAATATTTGATTTTATTTCACTTTCGGGATTTTTCGCCTGTTATCCGATTGCTATTTTTAATAATTTCCTACCCATTCTTCTTTCAGTACTCCGACCGGTTACTGCGGTATTTCGTCAATTGATTGAATATAAAAATAATATTTTACAGCAAATTTCCATTTTACGTTTTGAAAATTGTTAAATGATGAAAAAACTGCTTTTTTTATTGCATTGGCAAGCTAATGCACTCAATTAGAATTGGAATGCATTGTGGCTGAATTAGAATACGCACAATCAGGAACACAAACTGGTTCCAGACATTTGCCTGGTTTAGCAAGTAGAACCTTGACGGACAACATTTTTTTGCTATAATGTAAAAAGGGAGGTCTTGTGCGGAAAGAATTTGCGAAGATTGAAACCTTTGAATTTATAAATAATCCAGATGAACTGAGTAATCTCTGGCTTCAAGCACTCTCTGGTGGTCTAAAGGATATCAAAACAAAAGAAGATTTCATAAGGTATTATTTCATAAAATTTCTGGGCAGGTGTTTGAATAAAGAAGAAACCAGAGGAAAAGGGTGCGTAAGGGTGTACTATGGCAAAGATGGAGACCTGCTCAAGGTGAAAGTTTATGATGGCCGTGGATATCTAACTTCTGAAATAAATTTCGATGTTTCATTTAACAGAGAGGAGACAGAAACAGAAAAGAGTGTAATATTACCATTTCTGGAAGAAGAAAATATAATAGAAATCACCGATGTCCAAAAAACAATAGCCAGCAATAAAATTTCTGATAATACCTTGATTTTCAAAACCAATGGGATGATAAAGATTTTTAGAAAGATACCTTTATCACCATTAGATCTATATATTCTGAATCCTTATTCATTTTCTGTTTATGACAACTTGGGTGATGAGCATTTATTTTATAGAGAAGGATATAAACTTATTGAGATGGCTGAGGTGGATATTGATGGTATTATTAACTGGGGTAAAAGATACGAATTTAATCCGGATGGACTTTTGATAAAGCATGAATACTATTCCGGGACACCCTGGGGTGGAGTGGTTGTAAATTCTTTTACGGAATGGATTTATGAGCCGGATAATAAGCGAGTAACTATGAGGTATATAGACATACAAAAGATGACTGTTAAAAGGATTGGTAAATACGAGATAGATGGAAATAATAGAATAGTCAAATATTTTGATTTCCGGGACCGAATTAGAAAACCCATGGGTCAGGACAATAAAATCTATTTTGAGAACTGTGTGCTGTTTAAAGAACATGATTATCAATATGATGAGCGCGGGAGGATAAGCAGAGTCATAATCATAAACCATGCTGAATCTGGTATCCGAACCACAGAAGTTTTTGGATACGATGAGCAGAATCGGTTGATTATTGTAGAAGAATATGACAAAAACAATGAACTAAAGTCAAGCACCCAATACGAATATATCAGTCCGACTAAAGTAAAGGTGACCTCGCGGTTTTATCCAGGGTCATTTGTGTATCATGCATATCAAGGCTTGTAAATTTATTTGCTTCAAAATCTGAGAAGATAGAATAGATGCATTGATGTGAAGAAAATTTGATTAGACTCAGGTCGGTAATAATTACATAAATTCCCCCACTTTTAAGTATATTGCTTTTCCATTTTACGATTTGACAATTGTCTAATTGTCAAATGATTAAATCTGATTGTCTAACTGTTCATCGCAATGGTTCTGGTTTTTTGAGAGAAGGCACTATCCTTTATTTTATCTTCATCAAAATTATATTTAATGTGATTTCTGCCAGTTTTACAATCAGATGAAACACCTTTGGATTTTTTAGCACCTCATTGAAATTACTCTGACTCCTTCCCGCTTTTTATGAATTGAAAAATCAAGATTATCATTAATTTTTTGGTGTATAGGTATTGAAGGATAAAAAAGAATATTGGCTGGACATTTTTAGTTTAATGAACTATTATTTCATACTTCCCTCCATTAAAAAA
Source organism: Caldifarciminota bacterium (assembly GCA_026416055.1). Taxonomy (GTDB): domain Bacteria; phylum Hydrothermota; class Tepidihabitantia; order SM23-42; family JAOAFX01; genus JAOAFX01. Next base: position 15,004 of record JAOAFX010000002.1, on the reverse strand, counting down.
GGGGATTGAGGGTATTATCGGTTTGGAAGTTGCTCTGATTAATTGGGCATAAATATTATTGGGACCGGGAAGTCGCTCCTGCTGAAAAAAACAAAAAACAATTAAACTTAAAAATTGGAGAGAAGTCAGGAAATTACTCGCTTGACACTTTATGTCTTAATGGTAAAATAAGTAAGATGAAAAATTTTCCGGTTTTCATACATGCATTGTCCCGGGCGCTGGCAAGAAAACCATTCTTTATTTCCCATCTCATCACCGGCAGGTGTAATTGTCGCTGTTTGACATGTAAATGGCGCAATACCATGCCCGATGGTGGTTTTACCGGAATAATAAATTTTTACCGGCAGGCACGTAATCTTGGTTTTTATGCTACAACCCTCTGGGGAGGTGAACCTCTTCTCAGGGAAGATATCCTCGAAATTGTTAAAGAGATTAAAAAGCTTGGTTTTAAAACCGGGCTCATCACCAATGGCTATTTACTGAGTGAAAAAGTAGCAGTAACCGATTATCTTGACTTCTTAATCGTCTCAATTGATGCGCCGGGAAAGAAGCTTGATGAAATAAGGGGTATTGATGGATTGTATCAGAGAATAATCGATGGCATCGGTCATCAAAGATGTAAAAGAATTATGATAAATACAGTTGTATCTGATTTCTCTTATCCGGAATGCTTGAAAACTATTGACCTCGCCCGGCAATATAATGCCGTAATCTTCTTTGAGTACCCTTCAGGCAAAATGCTTATAAGCAAAGAAACCGCAAGAGATGCATTCAGGCGAATTTTGAGAATGAAGGAAATGGGGTACCCGGTTGGTAATTCAAAAAGATATCTAACTTCGGCGATGAGCGGGAATTTTTATTATTCCTGCCGTGCCCATGATATTTCGATCACAATTGATAATGCTGGCTTTTTGAAGAATTGTATTACAGGCAGAGTCATCGGTAATGTTTATAAGGAAAATCTCGCTGAAGTATTAAACCGCAGTGAATATCAAATTTTAAAAAATTTAAGCCGCCATTGCCACTTTTGTACTGATAGCGGTGCATTTGAGTCTTCAAGAACCGCCCGATTGAAGATTGATGCAATTTTGAATTCTCTGCGATTATTCGCAGGTAGGATTAGTAAGATTTACTAATCTACTTTTTTAAAAATTTTTTCACTATCTGAACCAAGTTCAATGTATCAAGAGAATATTTTTTGTATAATGCATCTGGCTCGTCTGAACCTCCATATTGTTCAATCCCCATTTTTACAAAATTTGTGGTTATTTTTTCCCCAGCAATTATCTGGGCAATGATACTACCAATTCCTGAATGGACGATGTGGTCTTCATAGGTGATTACAAACCCGGTCTTCGCAGCCTCTTCTATAATCTTTTTATCAATTGCGAATGGTGAAGATACATTGTAAATTTTGATCTTTATACCTGATTTTTTTAATTCTTCATGTGCTGCAATTGCCCGAAAGACCATTGGACCCATTGTGAAGATGGCGGCATCTGTTCCGTTTCTTAACAAATCGACCTTCCCGTATTCAAATTGATAATTTTCATCGAAAAAGATTCTACCACCTTCATCCTTTATCACAGGTAATTTTGTTCTTCCCACACCAATTACCCAGTTGCCGGATTGTTTCAGGACATAACGGACGATATGGTCGGTCTGGTTCGGATCTGCGGGAATTACCACTCTAAAGCCGAAGAGATTTCTCAATAAACCAAGATAATCAATACAGTGATGTGTTTTACCATCAGGACCTACATTATAACCGAGATGGGTAGCAAAGATTTTCAAATTTGTGTTATTTATATCATTGAGACGGAGCTGATTATAGACTTCATCAATACCAAAGACACCAAAATCGCCCCAGATAGTCAGGATGCCATTTATTGATAGGGCACCCGCGATGGTTGCAGTCGTATGTTCACTGACACCTGCCTCAAAGAAGTTTTGAGGGCAGATTTTTGCAAATTTATTTGTCTTCACCGATTCAGTGAGGTCACAATCGAATACCGCAATCGTATTTGGTCGATTTAATTTTGCAATTTCTTCGAGCACATCGCCAAATACAACTCTCGGGTCAATCGTTTCTTTATACAGCTTCGGTCTTCCAGTATTAATCATCACCTGCGGTATTTCTTTTCTCCGGTATGATTTTATCGTCTTGCTGGCGTTTTTTAATATTTCATCAATATCATCTTCAAGACCAAGCTCCTTTAAGGCACGATTGCATTCCTCCCGGGTAAGTGACTGTCCATGGAATCTGGCATTATTCTCCATGAATGATACACCCTTGCCAATCGTCGTTTCACATATTATTGCATAGGGACTCGTTTTATCAGAAATGGCAAGCTTTATCGCTTCAAAAATTGCCCTGTGATCATGTCCAGAAATTTCAAGGACTTTCCAGCCATCAGCTAGATAATTCTCTTTGATATTCACAGGCATTATCTCTTCCACCCGACCCGAAATCTGGAAATGGTTATAATCAATCAGCACTGTGATATCATTTAGATTAAACTTTTTTGCAAAACGCCTTGCCTCACCGACCTGTCCTTTTGCCTGCTCGGCATCGCTCATGATGACAAAGGTTTGATAATTTAAATTTTTCAAGCGAGCAGCAAGAGCAAATCCACATCCTGCTGAAAGCCCCTGCCCGAGATTACCTGTAGTCCACTCTACACCAGGCACATGCCTTTCAATATGGCCTTCAAACGGGCTGTCAACCTTCCTGAAGCCTACCAGCAGATCTTTTAGATCAAAGAATCCGAGCCTTGCCAGGGCTGAATACAGACCGGGTGAGGTGTGACCATGGCTGACCACCATCCGGTCCCTTTCTGGTTTATCGTAATTCTCAGGGGAGATATTTGCAAAGTACAGGACGGTGAGATATATATCGATTGAAGACATTGAGCCGCCGGGATGTCCTGAACCTGCAATCGTCGTCATCTTTAAAATATCGCCACGACAGAGCCGGGAAAGTTTTTGCAATTCATTCCAGACCCATTCTGGAACTTCTGTATAAAAGTTAAATTTCTTCATACCACCGAGACCTTGAAATCATCTTCTGCCATTGTGTAATCGGGTTTTATTTTCAATATGAGATTGGAATCTTTGGAGAATTTTGCCAGGATATCTGAGCCACGGGTTGTAAGGAAATCGGCAATGCGTGGAGAAACCTGTAATTCTACAATTTTGTTTTTTATCGAGCGGGCATTATTGAAAAACCAGCGTTCAATATCACTGATGACACTCATCTTTGATATCACCCGGCCACGGCCTTTACAGACAGGGCATACCTCGCTTAATGAATAGGTCAGACTGGTACGCGAACGCTCACGGGTGAACTGGAATAGGCCAAATTCACTAACTTCACCAATCTTATAACGTGCACGGTCATTACGAATTAAGGATTTAAACTCACGGACAACTCTATCTATATTTTCTTTCTTTTCCATGTCAATCAAATCAACGACGACCAGCCCACCGATATCACGCAGGCGCAGCTGACGCGCTATCTCCCGGATTGCCTCAAGATTTGTCGAAAGAGCAAGTTTTTCCGCCTGCCTTTCCTTTGATGATTTACCAGTATTTACATCTATTGCAAGGAATGCCTCAGTGTGGTCAAGAACGATGTATCCACCACTCGGAAGCCAGACTTTGCGTTCGAAGATGGTCTTTAATTGCTCTTCAATTCCAAATTTAAAAAAGAGGGGTTCGGGATCTCTGTATAATTTCACACGGGATCGCATACGGGGTGAGACATTGTTCAGGTAATCAATTATTTCACGATATCTGGTTTCATCATCAACATATAGATTCCTTACCTCCTGATTGAAAAGGTCGCGTACGATCTTTATCAGGGGGCTGGGTTCTGCATAGATGAGACAGGGTGCAGGCTCGGTTTCTGCCAGTTTTAAACTTTTTTCCCACATTGATTTTAAGTACTGAACTTCTCTTTGAATCTCTTCAGGACGGGCTGTGGCTGCAGCAGTGCGGATGATCAATCCCATTCCCGGCGGTCTTATCTCACGGGCAAGGCGTGCCAGTTGTTCTCGTTCATGACGGTGGTGAATCTTTCGTGAGACACCGATATTTTTTGCATTGAGGAGCAAAACCACATATCTTCCAGGAATGGAAATGTATGATGTGACCCTTGGTCCTTTTACACCGTAGGAATCTTTTGTAATCTGTATTATTATCTCTTGATTTTCTTTTAATTTCACACCCTCGGTCTTGAATTCCTCTTCAATTTCAATATCTTCGTTCTCAAACATTTCAGAAAATTCCTTAAATGGAATTTCATCCAGCGGCAGGAATCCATTTTTTTCCATTCCTATGTCAACGAATGCCGCCTTCAGTCCGGTCATGAGATTGAGCACCCTTGCCTTATAAATATTTCCAACCAGACTTATCTGATCTGGTCGGTCAACATGGAATTCAATCAAAGTGTCATTTTCCAGCACCGCAATCCTTGTCTCAGTCGTTGCCACGCTGACAAAGATATCTTTTTTTATCACTTTACCTCCATCGGTGAATAAAGCAATCCATCTTTCTTTATAAACATTAAAGTCCGTGTTACCATGTACTTCTTCGCCTGCTCGACTGACAATTCTGTAAGGTAGGCGAGAAGTTCATATATGTTGATATATTTCTCCCCGTAATACAGTCCACAGACAAGATTGTTTTCCTTAAAGGTGATGGATTCTATTGACTCAGATATATTCTTTACACGTCCTTTGGAACTTATATATACCGGCTGATCTTTAAGGGTTTCAATGGGCTTGCGGATTTCATTTTCAGGTATTGGAACCTCGTAATAAATTAAGTTGATAGAGCTTGATAATGATGGGGTTGTGGATGGAATCGCCCGCACATCGAGAATTCTTATACTCGGCGGGAAGCGTGAGTTCAATTCCCGGGAAATATTACCAAAGTACTCGCCATCGAGATAAAAATCGAAATAATCTGATTTTGAAATCTGCCCCACACTCTTGGGTGGACCAAAGGAAACTCTGGGAATGGGTGAGAATCCTGATGTATAACTCAGAGGTAAATCAGTCCGTCTCAATGCTCGATAAATTGCCCTTGTTACATCAAGGTGTGAGGCATAACGAAATTCTTCACCGATTGAATATTTTATCCGATAGACGATAGGTTTTGTAATTCGCTTTGGATATCTGCCATAATTGAGGTATGTTTCTTCACTACTTTTGAATTTCGGCATATTTCCATTGCAGGCACCACAATTACTACAACTTTCATAATAACAATTTGGTGTGCTCTCTCCTTTCTCAGCCTTTTCATATTCACTTTTTAAAAAATCTTTTTTTAGCCCGATATCAATAAAATCCCAGGGACGAGAAGAATTTCCTGCACCAAGATAGTCCCAGGGATTAATTCCAGTCTTTTCAAACGCCTTCTGCCATCTACCAAAGTCAAAATATTCACGCCATTCTTCAAATCTTGCACCATTGCGATAAACTTCTTCAATCACCTCAAATATTTTCTCATCAGCCCTGGAAAGCAGGGCTTCGATGAATGATACTTCTGGTGCCTGATATCTTAAGTCCACCCTGTTTTTCTTAATTTTTCGGACAATACCGATCCTGTGGTACAATTCTTCAATAGAAAGAAAAGGCATCGATTCAAAAGGTGTGTGTGGTTTGGGAACAAAGGCGGATAAAGAAAGTTTTATTGCGCCCTTTGGATACAATCGCAATACCTCATCTACCAGTCTTTTTATCTCCTCAACATCTTCATCCTGTTCAAACGGCAAACCGACCATGAAGTAAAGTTTTACCTGACGCCACCCCTGTTCATAGGCAATCCTTATTGCCCTTGCAAGATTTTCTTCAGAAAATTGCTTATTGATCTTCTTTCTTAATCGGCCGGAACCGGATTCAGGCGCAAAGGTCAAACCAGTCTTTTTTATCTCTTTAAGCAAAAATGCCATTTCTTCGGTGAAGAGTTCACCACGCATCGCCGGCAGAGAGACACTCACATTTTTTTTCTTTAAAAGGTTATTTAATTTTCTAATAAGGCCGGACAGACCTGGATAGTCAAGGATTGAGAAAGATAAAAGAGAGACTTCTTCCCAGCCTGTTTCCCTTATACCTTTATCTATTGATTTCAGTATCACAGATTCTGGCCTTATCCGCAGCGGCCGGTTTACATATCCTGCCTGGCAAAATCGACATCCATAAGTGCAGCCCCTCATCACCTCAAGTGCGAGCCGGTCATGGGTGACCTCACATATTGGAAGAATCGCTGGTGATGGAATCGTGTCTTCTGAAAGTTCTTTAACTGCTCTTTTTTTTATCGTCTTTTCTTTCTTATGAATCATGGGAACCCATACCCCTTCTATCTTTGCGATCTCTTCAAGCCGCTGCAGTTTTTTTACTTTTGGTATATTTGTGATGATTCCGGCGATTTCCCGGACTACATCTTCACCATCGCCAATAACAAATGCATCGAATACTGGACTCATCGGCGTCGGATTTAATGTGCAGGGTCCACCGGCAATCAATATTGGATGTCTTTCATCACGATCTGTGGCTTTATAAGGAATCTGGGCAATCTCAAGGATGTAAAGAACATTTGTATAATTCAATTCACTCTGGAGTGAGAAGCCCAGTAAGTCAAACTCATTTATGGGTTTTTTTGTTTCCAGACCATATAGTGGGATGTTATTCTCTTTCAATTTTTCGCCAAAATCAGGCCAGGGTGCAAAAATTCTTTCACATTGAATGTTAGGCGATTGATTAAAAATATGATAAATGACCTTTATTCCGAGATTTGACATTCCGATTTCATAAACTTCTGGAAAGACAATTCCAACGTAGTTCTGGGGACAGGATTTGATCGTGAGATTGAATTCGCCACCAGTATAACGGATGGGTCTCTTTACAAGAGGTAATATTTGATTGAGCATCGCCTACCAGTTCAAAAACAAAAACAGATCTTTTTACTCTTTTTCAAAATAAATAATTTTAAAAGCCTATTTAAAACAATGCGTAGCCTCTTTCTAATGCCCGGTCATTGAGGGCAAGCTGTTCTTCACTGGCACGTTCAAACCTCTTGCGTTGTGCTTTTTTCATTGATTCAATACTTACCATTTTTGTCTTCTTGACCATGGCACCAAGCATTACCATATTGGCAATCCTTCCCTGCCCCAGTTCCTCTGCAATCTTATTCGCTTCTATAGGAATTATTTCAACATCTTTTCGCGCCGGCTTTGATTTAATCAATGTCTGGTTGAAAAAAAGCATTCCACCCGGTTTTACCACCGGCTCAAATTTTAATAGTGATGGCTCATTCATTATTATCACTATATCTGGATTGACCACGACTGGAGAAGCAATCTTCTCATCAGATACTACAACCTGGCAATTAGCAGTTCCCCCGCGCATTTCGGCACCATAAGAAGGGAAGAATGTTACATTCAAATTTTCAAAAAGACCTGCATAGGCAAGGATTATACCTGATGATACAATACCCTGACCACCAAATCCAGCGATGATGAATTCTTTCGTCATTTTGCCTCCTTTGCCCGATTGCGCAATTCTCCGAGCGGGTAATAATTTGCCATTACTTCAGCAATCCATTTTTTTGCCTGGACAGGTGTAACACCCCAGCCTGTAGGACACATGGAAAGTATTTCAATCAATGAAAAACCCTTATTATCGAGTTGATACTGGAATGCCGTCTTGATTGCCTTTTTGGTTTTGATGATATTCCTCGGAATATCGACTGCGACCCGCTCGAGGTAGTAGGGACCGTCGAGGGCATTCAAAAGTTCGCAGACCTTTATTGGATAACCCTGGGTTACTACATCCCTGCCTTTGACCGAGGTCGTTGACCTCATACCAGGCAGTGTTGTCGGCGCAAGCTGACCACCGGTCATACCGTATATCGCATTATTGATAAAGATTATCGTGATATTTTCGTTCCTCGCTGCAACATGGATCATTTCAGCGGTGCCGATTGCAGCCAGGTCACCATCACCCTGGTATGTGAATACCATACAATCGGGCCTCGTTCTTTTTATACCTGTAGCGACTGCAGGTGCCCGGCCATGGGGAACCTGAATCATATCACAATTAAAATATTCATCCGCAAAGACTGAACAACCGACCGGTGCTACACCGATTGTCTTTTCCCGGATATTCATTTCCACGAGCAATTCACCAATGAGACGGTGCACAATCCCATGACCGCATCCAGGGCAATAGCGTTGATTGATGTCGGTGAGTCCGGCCGGCCTTCCAAAAAGCAATTTCATTTTTTGCTCCTTATCTCAAGAATTTTATTGTAAATCTCCTGAGCATTGGGCAGTCCACCACCAGGATGGCCTATGAAATGAATTTTTGACCTTCCTTCTACCACCAATTTAACATCCTCAATCATCTGACCGAGGCTCATCTCTACAACCAGGATGTCTTCAATCCTTTTTGACAGTTCACTGAGGATATCAGAAGGAAAGGGCCAGAGGGTTATGGGCCTCAATAACCCAACTTTTAATCCTTTTTGCCTTGCAATCCTTAATCCTGCCTCAGCGACCCGCGCCGAAGTTCCATACGCCACTATGAGTATATCGGCATCATCAATCTTTATATCTTCATAGCGCTGTTCATTTTTTAAAATCTTCTGGTACTTCTCCCATCTCCGCCAGTTCCATTCTTCAAGTTTGCCCGGTCTTAAATCGTATGAACGGATGACCCGCTTTTCCCTGCCCTTACATCCAGTGAGCCACCAATCCTGTTCTGGCAAAGTTTTGGGATCTATCGGCTCGCCTTTTATTTCCACGGGTTCCATCATCTGTCCAAGGAGGCCATCGGCAAGGATCAAGGCTGGATTGCGATATTTTTCCGCAAGTTCGAAGGCAAGCCTTGGGAATTCAAACATTTCCTGGACTGAGTTTGGTGCAAGGACGATGGTATGGTAGTCTCCATGGCCACCGCTCTTCACTGCCTGGAAATAATCAGACTGGGCAGGAGCAATATTCCCCAATCCTGGACCTCCCCTGGCTATATTTACTACAAGGACTGGAACATCAGCACCAGCGATATAAGAAAGTCCTTCCTGCATCAAACTTATTCCCGGAGAACTCGATGATGTCATTGCCCTGGCACCAGCAGCAGCAGCTCCAAAGAGCATGTTTATCGCGGCAATCTCACTCTCAGTCTGTAAGAAAACTCCGCCCACTTCATTCATTCTTATGGACATATATTCCGGGCTTTCATTCTGGGGTGTAATAGGGTATCCAGCAAAGAATCTGCACCCCGCATGGATAACACCTTCCACAAGTGCGTGATTCCCGTACATCAATTCTTTTTCTGCCATTTTATCCCCTTATTTATAAACCTCAATTGCCGGTTCTGGACATGTCATATAGCAATAGCCACAACCGATACATTTTGACATGTCGGTGATTTCCGCAGGATGATAACCGCTTGAATTGATACGGTCGGGGGCAAGCCTTAAGATGCCCACGGGGCATACATTATCGCAACAAAGTCCACATCCCTTACAAACTTCTTCTAAGATTTTGACTTCCGGCATCAAACCTCCTTAATCATTTATAGATTTTTATCCTGTTCTTCAGAAATTTATTTCTTGAATCAGCAATTTTAGAAAAAATAACTCCCTTACACCTCTTCCTAACTTAAGTCCTTATAATATCATAACGATTAAATATTATAAGTATTATACCAAAAAAATGGCTGAAGTCAAGATTGATTTCTAACAAAAATTTTCAAAATTTCCAGAATACGTTCTGAAAGGATTAAACCGATTTTCAATAACAAAAATTTTTTCAATTCTTTTTTGATTCTTGTCTGAGAAAAGAAAATCAGCACTTGACAAACTCTGAAATATATGTATAATCTATCATCAAAAACAGGAGGTTTCAAATATGACTAAAGCACAACTTGTTGAGTCCATTGCCAAAAAGGCAAAAATAAGTAAAAAGGCAGCAGGTATTGCCCTTGATGCTTTTGTAGAGGCAGTTACTGCTGCACTCAAAAAAGGTGACAGAATAACCCTCGTTGGATTCGGAACATTTATGGTAGCAAAGAGAAAAGCACGCACTGCAAAAAATCCCAAGACCGGGGAGATGATCAAGGTTCCTGCAAAGCGTGTTCCCAAATTCAAAGCCGGTCGTGAGCTGAAGGCCGCAGTGAAATAAGTTAATCGCTTTTGTCATAAAAAGGGCTGGAATTTTCCAGCCCTTTTTTATCCCTGGCTTAAAGAAGGATAATCAATATTGAACCTTTTTTTATAGTATATTCTCATCACCAGAATAAGAAATAAAAAGATCGGAAGAAACCACGGGTAAAGAATGCAGGTGATGAAAGTAAATATCAATCCAGGGAGCCTGAAGGAAAGAATGGTAATTTTGCGGTTTATTTCTTTCTTTTTCAGGAAATAAAAAGTTGTATACAAAAAAATTGGTAGGCTAAGGGCAGATGAGATGAGACAGATGTAATCTTCATAAAATATGGAAAAAACCAGTCCAATGAGAATTAATAGAGATGATATAACATAAGAAAATTTTGCACCCAGAAAGACCGAGGTTGTAATCGCTCCAGCCTTTTTATCTCCTTCCATATCTACTATTGTCGTATTGATGAAGATTGCACTTATGCTGAAGAAATAAGGTAAAAATCTCAAGAATACCCCCCATTCCAGGGCTCTTTGCATCAACCATCCAGCACTAAAATTCAGTATTCCATAACCAAAGCCGTTGCTCAATGTATCAAGAATGGGTTTACCTTTTAATTTAAAAGGTGGGAGTGAATATAGTATTCCGAGGATCAATGATATGATTATGATGATAAAAAATTGGTATCCGAATCGATAAGAGAAGAATAACACTGTCCCCCATATCAAAAACATCTCGATATATGCATGCTTCATGGGGAGGTAATTTTCAGAGAGAAGAAATAATTTTTTATTCAGACGGTCCGTTTCAATATCAGTAATCTGGTTAAGGATATAAACTCCACCCATCATCAATGTGTAGAGCAACAATCCAGAAAGGACTCTGTATTCGAAACCACTGCCCCCTGCGATATAATTTCCGATCAGAAAAAAGTTAATTACCGGGATTAAGATAAATGGTCTCAGGAGAAAGAAGTAATCGAGGATATTGGTTTTTACTTTTGAATTCAAACCGGTTTAGTCAAGAAATAACAAAAGTGCCATAACCACCGAACCACACGCCATTGCAATCAACTGGGTTAAGGAATTGAAGGCAGTTTCACAACCTTTTAATTCCGGAATCAGGTCTGAACCCGCGATATAGATGAAACCCCCTGCGGTGAGGGGAAGAAGGGTAAGGGCATAATTTTTTACTGCAGGTCCGAGGATGAGTGAAATTATCCCTCCTAAAATTGCAGTGAGAGCGGATAGGAAATTTAAAATAAGTGCCTTTCTTACACTCAGACCGCCATGAACGAAGACGCCAAAATCACCAATCTCCTGAGGTATTTCATGCATGATAACTGCAAATGTCGTAGCAATACCGATTGGTATGCTTACCGAATAGCTCGCACCGATAATCATACCATCAATTAAATTGTGGATTAAATCACCAATCAGATTCATCGTGACCATGGGGTGGGGATGCTCAGGAGAGGTTGGTATGTGACAATGGCGCCAGCGCACAAATTTTTCCAGTATAAAAAAGATGAAAATACCTGTGATGACAAGAATTGAAACGAGGAAGGTATTTTCAAAATGTTCAAATGCTTCGGGCAGGAGGTGAATGAATGCGTCTCCAAATAGTGAACCAGCGGCAAAACTGACCAATAACAAAATGATTCGGGATAAATTACTTGATTTTATTGCAATAAAAAGAACACCGATGAATGAAATAAGGCTCACCAAAAATACACTGATAAGGGTGAAGGCAATGACCATAAGCCATATTTAAAGTTTTATGCCTTCACTACCTTTCCAGCACTCAAACAGCCGGTGCACACACGCACCCTTTTTATTCTGCCATCTATTTTTATCCTTACACTCTGGAGATTTACATTAAATCTTCTCTTTGATACATTATGGGCATGGCTTATTCGAGAGCCGACCTGTGCCATTTTTCCGCAGATTGCGCATTTTTTTGCCATTTTGCTCCTTTCATAATGCAATTATAAAGAAATTTTACCCGGTGTCAATATGTCTTGATTTTTTTGGAAATATAGATATAATTTTTTTCTATGAAAGGTCTTCATATATCGATCGCTGCAGAAGAACTATTCAGAATCGGTTCTTTTCCGGTAACCAATTCCCTGCTCGTTACATATCTTGTAATCTTATTTTTCATCCTCGTTATCTTCCTGGTAAAAAGGAATATCATACCCCGTGGCATTCAGAATGTCGTGGAATATATCCTGGAATATTTCTATAACCTCATCTGTGATGTTTTCGGTAGTGAGGAAAAAGGTAAGAAATTTTTCCCTCTCATCGTCACGATATTTCTTTTTGTCCTTTCAATCAACTGGTTTGGATTGCTTCCGGGCGTGGGGACTATTGGATTTTACCGGGAAAAGCCAGTCCACATCGAGCAGATAGAACACAAAGAAAGTGGTGGAGAATCGCATCATCAAGAGCAAAAAGGGCATAAAGAGTTCATTCCGTTATTGCGTGGTGCATCTGCAGACCTGAACACGACCCTTGCCCTTGCGTTGATTTCGGTTATCTTCACACAGATTTACAGCATACAGGCACTGGGATTTAAAGGTTTTTTGAAGCGATTTATTAAACTGAAAAATCCTATAATGTTCTTCGTGGGGATACTGGAGCTGATAGCTGAAATTGCTAAGATAATTTCGTTTTCCTTCCGTCTTTTCGGAAATATCTTTGCAGGTGAGGTTCTTCTAACTGTGATGCTCGTTTTACTTCCGATTTTGATTCCTGCCCCATTTCTGGCACTCGAGATTTTTGTTGGTGTAATCCAGGCGATAATTTTTTCATTCTTGACATTGTTCTTTATAAAGATTGCAACTACCGAAGAAGAACATTGAAACTTTTTACTCTTCTATTCAAAATGGGAGAGTAAGAAAAATGAAAGGAGGAATATAATATGGATCCAGCAACCATAAAAACTATTGCCGCTGCATTAGCAATTGGTCTTGGTGCCTGGGGTCCGGCATTGGGTATTGGATTTATCGGTGCCAAGGCAACTGAAGCCGCGGGTCGTAATCCCGAAGCAACGGGTAAGATCCAGACTCTTTTCATTCTTGCCCTTGCCTTTGCCGAGGCGATTGCTATCTACGCCCTTGTTGTCGCCTTGATTATTAAATTCTTATAATCATGGAAGCCCTGAACAAGCTCGGTATAAACCCGTGGCTACTTGGTGCCCAGATCATAAATTTCCTCATTCTTCTCTGGATATTGAATAGATTCCTCTACAAGCCAATTCTGAAACTATTTAGAGACCGTTCCAGCAAGATAGAAGAGGGAATAAAGACTGCCGAGACCCTGAAAAAGCAAGCAGCTGAAGCAGAGGAAAAACATCGTCAGCTGATTGAAGAAGCAAAGAAGGAAGCCCACCGCATAATTGAACAGGCAACGAAGCTTGGTGATGAGGAAAAGAAAAAGATAATTGCCCTTGCGAATGAAGAGGCAAGAAAGATTGTTGAAAAAACGATGCAGGAGATAACTGCGGAAAAACAGAACATAATGAACGAAATCAAAAAAGAAGTCGGTGAAATGGTTGTAGCATTAAGTGCAGAGTTGATAAAGAAGAAACTTGATGAAAAATCACAGCGCGAACTGATTGGAGAGGCAATAAAGGAAGTGGAGAAGGAACTTGAAAAAGCGTCAGCGCGCGGATATCCTGCCTGAAGAAGCAGGAAGTAAACCAGAATATGACATCGCATCCCGGAGTGAAAATATGGAAAAGCTACTTTCTGAATTGGAAGTCGTCAATTCTTCTTTTCGTTCCTCACTCAAATTGCGTGGATACCTTGAAAATCCGAGAATTCCTTTTTCGGAGAAGCAAAAGACCCTGAAAGAAATTTTTAAAGACTACATCAGCCCCCAGACCTACGATTTCGTTTTTATTCTATTACGCTGTAATGCCCTTTCCAGTCTTAATGAAATCCTAAGAAGTTATCAAAGGGCACAGATAGAATCGGGTGTTATGGAGATAGAGGTAAGGACTGCGGTGCCGTTGAACAATGAAGAAAAAGAACGTTTAAGTAAAAGTTTCTCTCAAAAACTGAAAAAGCCCGTGCATATAAAAAATATAATCGATCCCGATGTCATTGGCGGTATGGTGATAAAGAGTGGAGATATGATGATCGATGCCAGTTTGAAATCAAGGATAGAGGATTTATTGAAAAATATAAAACAAGGATAGCAAATCTATGAGTCAGGATATAAAAACTAAACTACTCAGGGAACTAAAAAAAGATTTATTAGAATTTGAAAAAAAAGTAAAAATAGAAAGGGTAGGCACCGTTGTTGAGGTTGGTGATGGTGTTGCTCAGATCAGCGGACTCCATGATTGTTTTGCCTCGGAGATGCTTGAATTTCCCAATGGTATTTATGGTGTGGCATTGAACCTTCTCGAAGACCGGATTGGAGCGATTGTGCTCGGAGATTATGAAAGGGTTAAAGAAGGCGACATTGTTAAAGGTACAGGAAGAATCCTTGAAGTGGGGGTCGGTGAAGGGCTCATTGGCCGGGTGATAAATCCACTCTGTGAACCACTCGATGGTAAGGGGCCGGTCAAACCAACAACCTATTATCCGGTTGAGAAGATTGCGCCGCGGGTAATTCTTCGCGAGCCGGTAAATACACCTTTACAAACCGGAATCAAGGCTATCGATAGTATGATACCAATAGGCAGGGGTCAGCGGGAATTGATCATCGGTGACCGTCAGACCGGCAAGACGGCAATTGTCATAGATACAATCATAAATCAGAAAGAAGAGAATGTCATCTGTATATATGTTTCTATAGGCCAGAAGGAATCAAAGCTCGCACGGATAGT
>JAOAFX010000029.1 GCA_026416055.1 Caldifarciminota bacterium | reverse complement strand
GAGATGTGTATAAGAGACAGTGGTGAAGTAATGTCAAAATCAAAAGGCAACGCTGTTCCGGTTGGCCCCTTTGTTGAGAAATACGGAGCAGATGTTGCCCGGCTCACTATTCTCTTTGCCGCACCGCCAGAGCGAGATATGGAGTGGAGTGATGAAGGGGTTACCGGTGCCCAGAGGTTTATTGACCGTCTGTACCGGCTGGTACTGGAAAATCGGAACTCTACAGTCAAACAGGTCAGCACTTTACCTGTACACGAACATCAAAAAAAATTGTATATAAAAATCAATCAGACGATTATGCGCGTGACTGAAGATCTTGAAAATTTCAAATTCAATACTGCTATTGCCAGCCTCTGGGAGTTGTTGAACGAACTTTATCAGTATCAAAAAAGGGATGAGTATTTCGGATACGGGCTCTATGCTATGATTAACCTGATTTCGCCTTTTGCACCACATCTTGCTGATGAACTCTGGGCTGAAACCGGAAATCAGGGTAGTTTGATGACGGAAAAGTGGATTGAGTATGATTCTAACTACATCAGTGAGGATGAGATGACGATTGTCCTTCAGGTAAATGGCAAGGTGCGTGGCCATATAGTAGTTCCTGTGAATACTGATGAAGAGAAAATCAAATCTCTCGCCCTGGCAGACGAGAGAATAAGGCGCCATACCGACGATAAGCAAATAAAAAAGATAATATACGTGCCCGGGAGGCTTATCAACATTGTTATTTAATCGTTTCTCGGGTGTGAGGAATTAAAGGGAGGAGATCATGAAAAAAACAAAAAAGAGAGTGACGATAAAGATGATGATGATAGATATTTTAAAAAGGAGCAAAACACCTCTGCACTACCGTGAGATAACAAAGAGACTGATTGCCCGGGGTTATAAGTTCCACAGAAAAGAACCCGAGCGTTCGGTCTATATCACAATCAAACGCAATCCCAAGCTCTTTAAGAAGGTGAAACCAGCAACATTTGCCCTCAAAACGAAATAAATAATAGAGGGGGCATCTGCCCCCTCTATTATTTTCAAGTATTAACTCTTTTTTTTCTCTTCACCTTTTAGTTTTTCTGCATATTCTTTTAACTTTTTTTCCACGAGATAGTTTATCGTGTTTTTTTCATACCCGCTTTTAGTTTTCTTTCCGGCTTTAACACCGGTGAGAATTTCTATCCCCTCATCTATAGTTTTTATCGCATAGATATGGAACTTCTTCTTTTTTACCGCATCCACAATCTCCTGCTTTAACATCAGATCGTTAACATTTGCCTTTGGAATTATCACGCCTTGTTCACCGGTCAATCCCTTTGCCTTGCAGACTTCATAGAACCCTTCAATCTTTTCATTCACACCGCCTATGGCTTGGATTTCACCATTCTGGTTAACTGAGCCCGTTACAGCAATGCCCTGTTTTATTGGAACATTGGCGAGGGAAGAGAGAATTGCGTAAATCTCAGCGCTTGATGCAGAATCACCATCTATCTCACTGTAAGATTGCTCAAAACCGAGTGTAGCATCCATGGAAAGGGGTCGTTCCTGGGCATATCGGGATCGTAAAAATCCAGAGATTATTAAAACCCCTTTATTGAATGTTCTGCCGGCGAGATTGGCTTCTCTTTCAATGTTTATTATTCCAGCACGGCCAACTGATGTCTTTGCAGTTATCTTTGTTGGCCTGCCGAATGTGTAATCACCCAGTTGATAAACCGAGAGTCCATTGACCTGTCCAACGACCTTACCTTTTGTCTGTATCATCAGGATGTCTTTTTTGATCAATTCACGGATTTTATCTTCATACATATTCACACGCTTGCGCCAGCCTTCAATCGCTCTTTCAATATCTTCGGTATCAACACACACATTTTTGCGCTGCCTTGCCCAGTAATCAGCTTCTCTGATAATATCAGCAATCAAATGAAATCTAGTTGTGATTTTATCTTTCCGACCCGCAAGTCTCACACCAAATTCTATTATATCGGCAATCGCTTCCTTTGTGAAGGGCAGGAGATTTTCAGACTGGCATATTGATTTTACAAATGAGGCATAATTGTTTATATTTTTCACATCCTTGTCCATCTCAGTGTCAAAATCTGCTTTTACCTTAAAGATAGTTTTGAAATCTTCATCGCCATAGTAAAGAAGGTAGTACAGCCATTCACTTCCAATCATCACCACCTTCACATCTACACTTATCGGTTCAGGCTTTAATGCTGATGTGGAGAAGATGTAGAATGGGTCAAAGACCTGGATATCGACTACACCATTCCGTAAAGCCCTTTTTAAGGTCTGCCAGACACCCGGTTCAATCAAGGCATCAAAGGCATTGAGCACGAGATAACCGCCATTGGCGCGAAGGAATGAGCCAGCCTTGATATTGAGAAAATCACTGGTAAAAACACCTGGTGATGGTGAATAGCGTTCAATTGTGCCGAAAAGATTTTTAAAGTTTGGTGCAGTTTCAAAAATAATCGGAATACTTTTTGTATCTGAATTATCGACAAGTAGATTTACCTCAAAAACCCGGAATTCATCGTGCTTTGTTTCTTTCCTTAAAAATCGTTCAATATTGGTAATTATTTCTGCAAGGACCTCATCAAGATATTCATTAACTTTTTTATCTTCAAATTTTTTTCTTATCTCATCGATGAGATGGCTGACCATTGGTTTTACCATCCATTCATTCAGGTGTGCAATTTCTTCGTTCAATTTGTCCTGGTTTTCTTTTGTTTTTGCATATATCCCGCTCATTTCCTTTTCAAGTTCTTGCAAATCCTGTTTGATTTTTTCTAATTTTTCCTGTGTGAGTTTTCCTTCTTTTATTAACTCGTCAAGCTCCTCAAAATTTCTTGGTTTCTCATCAATGATTGGTAATATTGCAGGCCGGACGAATGGCCCCATCTGAACCTGGACGAGTTTAAAGCCTTTCTCTTCAACCTTTTTTTCAAATTCACTTATCATTTTTTGTTGCTCATTTTCAAATTTGCTGATAATCTTTTCGCGCCGTCTTTGATATTCTTCACTTGTAAAAAGCTGGGGAATATTTGTCTTCAACTGGTGAATCAATCTCGCCATTTCATCCTTGAATTGCTTACCCTTACCGGCATCAAGAACGATGAGCTTTGGTAAGTCCGGATTTTTGAAGTTGTTTACATATAACAAGTCCTTAAGACCATCTTTTTTGGTCTTTAGTTCTTCAAGTAATTTCGTTATCGCAGTTGTTCTTCCGGTTCCCACCGGACCGGTGACAAATATATTGTATCCCGGGTATTTAACATTCAAACCAAGTTTCAGGGCTTCAATCGCCCTGGGTTGGCCGATAATACCCTCACACAATGAAAGTTCATCAGTCGATTTAAATTTTAAAAGTTCGGGTGTACATTGCCATCGCAATTGTTCAGGTTTCAATTCGAATTTTTTCATTTAAATCCTCCTTTTATTTCGCACTTAAAAAAATTTTGTATTATTATACCCAGTATGTGGAACATGTCAATGGATATTTACTCGCTTTTGCAGAATCCCTTTATTATCGCAGTTTCGCATTCTTCAGCTTGCGATTGCTATTGTTTCAATTTTGAATAAATCAGATGTAGGACAAGACTTTAGCATTGATTTTTTAATTGCAGACTGAAGGTTTGTCCTATGTTTATTTTTTTATTATCGCAGGCTGAAACCTGCGGTTGCCAATTTTTAATCCATATTGCATGAAATTGAAATCTGGATATAATAGCAGGAATCCTTGGATATGCTGATATTATTGCTCTTGTTAAGTGATTTTATGGTAGTAGTGCCTGAAATGAATCTCGATTCTATTTTTATCAGCGCAAAAAATATGGATACGATTTTTATAGAAAATGGGATTTATAAGGCACAGGCAGAGCCATATATAGAAAAAATCTGCGGGAATTGTATTGAGCCTCTTACTGAAGTTAAGACGACTGTGGGATTTCATATCAAAAATAAAACACTGGTGATAATAGGCGAGAACCGTGATAGTACGATTTTAATTACAAATGCTGGCTATGGAGTACTCTTTGAAAACTGTAAGACCGTTTATCTATCAAATCTCACAATAACCGGTGGTAAAAGAAGTCCTGATGGAAATGCAACTGATGCCGGGATTGTGGTAAAAATGAGTAAAGTGATAATACATAATGTGGCAGTAGTCAATAACACACACAGAATTGATACCGTGGTTGTGGGGATTGGCGGAATATTTGGCAGGGAAGGGGCAGAGATTTATATCAAGGATTGCTACATCTATAACAATACCTGGGATGGTGTTGCGCTCTATCGCGGGGCAAGTGCGGTGATTGAAGACAATATCATAAAAAAAGGCAGGGGTGCAGGGATTGGTATAACCTGGGATGCAAATGCTTTAGTCTTTCGCAATTCTATCTCTGAATACTGGAAAGGGATTGGCTGTTTTGGAAATTCAAGTGCGGTCGTTAAGAACAATGCAGTATTTGATAATTTAGGCTGGGGAATCATTGCCACTGGAAGTTCGTATATGAAAGTTATCAATAATGTAATATATCACAATGGCAATTGTGGATTTGCGGTCTGGGATTCGAATGCAACCGGTATATTTAAAAATAATATTGTGGCAAAGAATGGCTGGAAAGAAGAGTGGGTATGTCCGTGTGTTGGCGTATGGATGAACGGAATATTAAAAAATTTTCCTGTGCAGTTCAATAACTTCTGGGACAATAAGGCAGGGAATTATCAGGGAATGGAAGACCAGACTGGAATTAATGGCAATATTTCTTTAGACCCGCTTTTTGATAAAGAAAACTTTGTTTTAAAGAAAGACTCACCCTGTATCAATGCGGGTGATACATTGATTATTGACCTTGATGGCTCGCGTTCGGATATGGGGATCTATGGTGGACCAATGGCGAAGAAAAGGGAATAGTATTTTATGCGTGAATTACTTGCTTTAAAAAAATACTTCAAAAAATACCTCTGGCAAATTCTGTTTGGAATCATCGCCCTTATAATCATTGATCTGTTACAATTATTCGTTCCGAGGATATTGAAACTGGCGATTGATGCCCTTGCTCAAGGAAGGGCAACTCCTGGTTTGTTGGGCCATTATTTCTTTTTGATAATAGGACTCGCACTGGGCATTGCCTTTGGCAGATTCTGGTGGCGGTATCTATTGATTGGTTCAGCAAGGAAGATTGAAAAAGAATTGAGAGAAGATTTTTATAACCATTTAACGACCCTTGATACGAGTTTCTTTGATACCCACAAGACCGGTGACTTAATGGCACATGCAGTAAACGATATAAACGCAGTAAGAATGTCAATCGGCTTTGGACTGGTGATATTAGTCGATATTTTTGCTTTAGGTATTGCATCACTGGTGATGATGATTTTGATAAGTCCGACCCTGACACTCTATTCACTTATACCATTTCCATTAATAGCCTTTCTCTCAACCCATTTTGGTAGATTTATCCATAGACTGTTTGAAAAGGTTCAGGAATCATTTTCGGACCTGACTGAGCGGGTCAGGGAAAATCTCTCCGGGATAAGGGTTGTAAAATTGTTTGTCCAGGAAGAGGCAGAAGTGGAAAAGTTTAGCAAGGTGAGTCAGGATTATGTTGATAAGAATATGAAATTATGGAAGATACTTGCTTTATTCTTTCCGATAATAATGGGGCTGGCAGGGATTGGAGAAGTGATTGTTCTTGGTTTAGGTGGTCGTTATGTGATTATCGGTGCAATATCAGTCGGCTCTTTCGTTGCATTTATGGTCTATTTGCAGATGATGGTCTGGCCTATGATGGCTATCGGCAGGGCGATAAATATGTTCCAGCGTGGTGCTGCATCCCAGGGAAGGTTGAACCGCATATTCAGGACGAGGCCAACAATAAAAAGTGGAAATCAATCAATCTCTAATAAAGAAGCAAGGATTGAATTCAAAAATGTGAGTTTCACCTATGCAGGAAAAGAGAAACCAGCGCTGGATGACATAAATCTTTTGATAGAACCAGGTTCATTTATTGGCATCACCGGTCCAATCGGTTCAGGAAAGTCAAGTCTGGTCCATTTACTGCTAAGACTTTATGAACCGCAGAATGGTATGATACTGGTCAATGGTATTGATATAAGAGAATATAAGATTGATGAACTGCGCAAAAATATTGCCTTTGTTCCCCAGGACACATTTTTGTTTTCTGAATCAATAAAAGATAATATCCTTTTTGGCAATCAGAAGGCAACGATGCAGGAAGTAGAGAATGTAGCAAAGATTGCGGAGATTTATGATGAGATAATGGAATTTCCAGATAAGTTTGAGACAATTGTTGGCGAGCGAGGGATAACATTGAGTGGCGGTCAGAAACAACGGATTGCCCTGGCACGGGCATTGATTCTTAAAAGACCGATATTAATCCTTGATGATGCCTTCTCTGCCGTTGATGCCCATACCGAGCAGAAGATTGTTAAGAATCTGAAATCTGAAATGGCAAATCGCACGACCATAGTTATTTCCCATCGGCTTTTTGCCATCAAAGAGGCAAATACAATAATCGTTCTTGATGAAGGAAAGATTGTAGAAAGAGGGACACATCAGGAATTGATAAAACAGCGTGGCTTATACTACAATATCTATAGAACCCAACAACTTGAGATGAAACTGGAGAAGATACAATGATGCACGAGTTCCATACTGAAGAAAAAGACCTGGGCAGGGTATTTGATAGAAAACTTATTGCCCGATTACTGGGTTTGCTCAAACCATATTTAAAATATCTGATAATTTCCTTTATTCTTTTAATCATCGCAGCACTTGTTGAACTCGTTTTTCCCAATATAATGCGATTTACGATTGATAGATATATCACAAAAACTGGATATAAACTCAAGGCACAGACCGATATGAAGTTGCCAGAAATTTCTCCAGGAACATTTTTCATAACACAGTCACAACTTTCAAAAGTAGCACCTGATATTGTCCATAAATGGCAGAAGGATAATTTATTATCAAAAGAGAGGTATTATTATCTTTACAAAAATGAAATAGATATAGAAGCAAAGATACTGATTGATAAAAATTCAAATGTTTTTGAACAGTATAAAAATTTAGTTCTTGCCCCTTATGATAAATTGACGAAGTTGAATGCACTTGATTTGTTGAAGATAAGAAAGAATGATTTAAATGGTGTTTTGAGAATGGCATTTATCTTTCTGGCAATTATCTTCCTCGGCGTCGCTGTCAATTTCATACATCTTTATCTTATGCAATATGCAGGGCAACTCTTTATGCATTCATTGCGAATGAAGGTATTTAAGAAACTTCAGGATTTAGACCTTGCGTTTTTTGACCATAATCCTGTGGGCAGGCTTGTTACCCGCGCAACAAATGATGTTGAGGCAATAAACGAAGCGCTCACAAGTGTCTTTGCCACCCTTTCAAGGGATATTCTGCTTCTGATGGGGATTGTTGTAATCTTACTCTGGATTAATATCAGACTCGCCCTGATAACATTTATTGTTGTGCCGCTGGTAGTTATATTGACTTCTTATTTTAGAATCAGGGCAAGGGAGATTTATCGGCTTGTGCGAAGGAAACTTGCAAGGTTGAATGCTACATTGCAGGAAAATATCTCGGGTATGAGGGTGATACAAGTATTTGCGAATGAAAAAGAGAGCCAGCAGAAATTTGATGCAATTAACCGGGAATATCTTTCAGCAAACTTAAAAGAAGTTACATTGATGTCATTTTTCCGACCTTTGATTGAAGTGGTAAGTTCCCTGGGAATTGGTCTTGTCTTGTACTATGGTGGTGGACAGGTTTTGACCGGTCATCTCTCGTTAGGAATACTTGTTGCATTTTTAACCTATGTAGAAATGTTCTTCAGACCGATAAGGGAATTGACCGAATCTTATACAATACTGCAATCGGCAATGGCATCAAGTGAAAGGATATTCCAGTTGCTGGATGAAGAAATAGAAATCAAATCCAGCCCTGATGCAAAAGAATTGACCGAAGTAAAAGGAGAGATTGAATTTCAGAATGTCTGGTTCAGTTATGATGAAAAAGAGTGGGTTTTGAAAGATGTGAGTTTCAAGATTAAACCCGGTGAAAAAGTTGCATTTGTCGGTCCTACAGGTGCAGGTAAGACCTCTATCATAAGTTTGATTTCAAGGCTTTATGAAATTCAAAAAGGAAGGATATTGATTGATGGTACTGATATAAGGGATATAAAACTTGAATCATTGAGATCAAAAATTGGTGTGGTGATGCAGGATATATTTTTGTTTTCTGGAGATATAAAATCAAATATCCGATTGAATCTGCCGATTGAAGATGACCGGGTAAAAGAGATTGCTGCATACATAAATGCTGATAAGTTTATCGACCGCTTTCCAAACAAATACGATGAAGTCGTTATGGAAAGGGGAATAACACTTTCTACTGGTGAGCGTCAATTATTATCATTTGCAAGGGTTTTGGCATTCAATCCGAAAATTTTAATACTGGATGAAGCAACTGCAAGTATTGATGCCGAGACCGAGCAGTATATCCAGGATGGATTGAAAAAATTGATAAAGGGCAGGACGGCGATTATCATTGCCCATAGATTGAGCACGATAAAGGATGTGGATAGGATATATGTTTTGCATAAAGGGGAGATAAAAGAAGTTGGCACCCATCAGGAATTACTTGCAAAGAGGGGTGTTTATTATCATTTGTACCAGTTGCAGGCAATGCAATAGATTTTGAAATCTTCACCAATGTAGGGCAAACTTTTAAGTTTGCGAGATAGTATCTTATAGTAGAAATAGTGCCTCGGGGCATCGGGGTAATAATTAGAATTGTAGTGGCAGAGTTTACTCTGCACCTAGGGCAAAACTTTGGTTTTGCATTAAAAAACGCAGGGCTAACTTATGTTTCTGAAAGAACCATCGGTTCTTGAAGAAAGTCCTGCCCTACTGGTTTCAATAAGTGTAGGGCAAACCTTCGGGTTTGCAATAAATAGGAGTGCAAAAGCTTGCTGTTGCGCCTTGATATCGCGGTTAGAAACCGCTCCCACAAAATAAAAGTTATTGGTCTGTTGTTGTAGGTTGTTGCAGTCTGTTTCGTCCATCGTAAATTGGTGAATGGTTTTTAAATATGCCAATAGACGAAGCCGTATAACGATGCCAGTTGCGATACCTTATAATCAATTGACCACAACTGGACAACCTAAAAGTTTGCCCTACAATTTATGTAAAACTTTTTTAAATATCGAATAATTCTGTAAAAATATTTGTCAAACAAACCTGACTACTACATTATTTATAGGAGTGCAGCCGCTTGCTCATGCCTAAAATGGTTGTTATACCCTTTAAGTTTGAAAAATATTATCATAAAAAAGTCAAATGTAGGGCAAGGCTTTAGCCTTGCGTAAATTTATTAGTGCAAACCTAAAAGTTTGCCCTACGGTTGTTTCAGTTTTTATTAATGGACTGCTACTATCTTTTTAATAACTACTTCGGATTTTGTCTTTAAAACAATAAAATAGATTCCACTTTTTATCCCGTCCAGATTTAATATTGGACTCCTTTTAACTGGAAATTCCTTTATGCAACTTCCTTTAACATCGTATATCTTTAATGTGAATTCACCACTTTTAATTTGCTCTTCAGATAAAAGAATCTTCAATTTATCTTTAGCAGGATTGGGCTGGCAGAGAAGTAAGGGTGAATTAATGTAAGGTCTGGATATCTCTTTAATATTCCCTGATGGTTTGACATAAATAGAATCGGTTTTCCAATATTCACCACCAATCCCGAAGAAACCAGTGCTTGGTTCTTTTTCAATGCCAAATAATCTATCATCAGCCCAACTCCGATAATAAATCCTGCGGTATCCTTCTCTTTTTGCCTTTATTCGCAGCCAGTAAGTGACGGAATCACGGGGCGAACGACGGACCGAGTATGGATAACCACCGCGCCATTCAATTATCTCATAACCAGTAAGGTTTGGTATATGTATAACTTCACCGATACCAGGACCCGATATCTGCCAGCTGGTGATGTCAAAATCCATGGTATCTACTGCAGCAAGCATTCCAAATTTATATGGAGAAACGAGCCCGGCATTGCGTAAATTGAACCTCACAGTTGTATCGATTCCTGTATAAACTGTTTCTGGAAACGATGGTCTCATGACGAAATCACAGGGACCAAATTCATAATCGGGATAATTTACATATATTGGATTAGTACAGTATTCATAATCACCGGTCACACTGCGTAATTCAACACGCATAAAATTTGTGTCCCGGGGAGTAAATGTTCTCTGCCACTCATATTCATAGTCTCCACCGAATATAATTGTATGGCTGTAGATTTCTCCTTCTCTTGAAAATACTAAAACCCGGTCAAGGGCATCAGCATCATCGACTTCAAGACGGAATTTTATTGTCCTGCTACCGGTATTGATTTTGACATTTTCACCCATAATCAAATCCATAATATTGTTGTTATTTGTGTCCGCATAGATATATAATCTTGAGTCACCCATTTCATCACATGCCATTACCCGGCCTAATTTCAGGGCTTTCAAGATTGTGTCTGGATGGTCAGAGCGGGCATAGACTGCGGAATGGGATTTTAAAGGATTTTCACCAGGTATGTTTCCATGATAATCAGAACTTCCAGCGCCTGCAATCCTTTTTCCTGCGCACAACAACTGCTGCCACCATTCTACTGCCTCAGGGTCGCTACGCCTTGATTTTTCGGGGAACCATGTAAAATTGTTGAATATTTCAATCGCATCAATTCCCGGGTCTAATAACGGGTAACGGTCCCAGCCCATCCCCAGTTCATCATCACAGGGGTGGATTATATGGACGAGACCACCACGGTATGTGGCATCATCAATCATCTTTGGAATTGAGCCATGGAAAAAGGTATTTGCTCCTTCAGGTCCTAAAACATTTGCATGTCCAGAATCGGTCGTCCATTCTGTTCCCCTTATCGGTTCACAGTTTCCGGTTCTATGGAAGGCAGTGTCGTAGCACTGACCCAGTGTATCATGGTCGGTTATGGCACAGAAATTGCCACCTTCACTATTAACGAGGTTTAAAAGTTCAGAGACCGAATGGACACCATCGGAATAGGTCGTATGGATATGAAAGGTTCCAAAATACCAGTTGAAATTAGATTGCCAGAAATAGTAAGAAAAATTTTTATTCTCCATCCAGGATTTGATTTCAATCTTGTTTATTCCAGCATTTAAAAATTTCTTCATCCGGCTTATGTCAAGCGTAACCCGATTCTGGTTTTTGAATTCAGATAGGAAAGAATCATTAAGATAGACCCTGAAAGATGGCAGTTCTTCGATATTAAGAAAAAAATTATTTTTTAATTCTGACAGGCAGAATTGGATGGTATGGCTTCCATTCTCAATCTTGCCAGTCTCTCTGGTTAATACCTCATCGCCCTCAAGGGGTAGCATGGTGATAATGAAAAATATGGTTTTTAACATAAGTAGAACCATATTCCTCCCTTTTTTGATTATTATAATTACATTTCCTACAAAGTCAATGTTTCGCTAAATTAATATTAAAAAAATCAAAAACAGTGGTTTCTATTTCTTCTGAGAAAAAACAAAGGAGCCACCGGATGGTGGCTCCTGAAACGATTTGAAGTTCTTTTTATAGTGCTTGCCAGACCATTTCCTGTAAACCGAGGACATTGATTTTGCCACCACCTTTCTCAGCAACTGCGGTTGCGGCATTCTTCAATACCTGTTCACATGTGGCACAGGCAGTGACGAGAGTATCGACTTTGGTGTTGAGTGCTTCTTTTATTCTTGCTTCAGCAATCTGCATGGATAATGGGTTATCAGAGACGAGAACCCCGCCTCCACCACCACAGCAACGGGAAGTATCCTGTTTGAATTTCATCTCTACAAGTTCAAGGCCGAGAGTTTTTATGATTTCCCTTGGTTCTTTCACAACCTTAGCACCCCTTGATAGATCGCACGGGTCGTGGTATGTGACCTTACCGTTGAGTTTTTTAATGCTGGCACTGGGTAGTTTTTCAGCGATTATTTGCATGGCATGTTTTGCGTCTATATTATAAGCCTCGCGCAGATAGACAGTGCAGGTAGGGCAGAGTGTTATTGCGGTCTTGAACGGGAATGCCTTTAAGAATTTTTCTTTATGTTCTTCATAATCTTTTACAAATCCCAGTGCCTCCATCGGATAACCGCAGCAAACTTCTTTTACTACCTTTGGTTTTATTCCGAGTTTTTCGAATAATTTTAAGTATTGTCTGGTCTTATTCGGTCTTGCCAGAAACTGACAGCCCACAAAGACCGGAACTTCGCCATCTTGAACTGGAAGAGTAGCTTCAGCATCACCCCAGATATTGCCGGTCCTTTTGATTTTGTCTATAAATTCAATATGTACGGGATAGGCAAAACCTTTTTCCACAAGGTCAGCCCTTGCTGCACGCACCACATCAGGTACCTTTACCTTACTCGGGCATCTCCGATTACAATCCCGGCAGAGCGTGCACTGGAATATAGCCTTTACGACAGAATCATCAATCTCCATTTCTTTTTCGAGCATACCATAGGCGAGTATCATACGACCGCGACCTGATGGTGGGTCCCATAATAGATTCACGAATGTGGGACAGACATTCTTACAATATCCACACATCGTGCATGTCATCATCTCATTTTCCCATTTTGCCAGATGCCCTTCCAGTTTCCTATTCGGGTCAAGTGGATAGCGGAGCTCGTACATGAATCCTTTTTCCCAGTCAATCATCTTCTGTGGATTCATTATGTTATTCGGGTCAAGCGCACGTTTTATTGCTTTCATTGCCGGTACCAGGTCTTTTTTCTCTTTATGGAATTCCTCTGCTTTGGTTATTGCGATGCCATGTTCACCAGTCGTAGTTCCACCGAGGTCCCTTATCAGCTGATAAATTTCGGCGACGGCTTTTTTCGCCTGTTCCCAGTGATTGGGATCAGTGGGAATCATCAAAACCTTGGTGTGAAGATTACCATCACCGGCATGGCCATAGGGTGGTATGATGATATCGTATTTCTGGGAAATTTCCCATATACCTGCTACTGCCTTTGGAATCTTTGATACTGGAACAGCCATATCATCGGCGAGCATCGTTGTGGCATATTCCTGTTTTAAGATGCTGAGTGACGGAATCATCTGTTTTCTTGCTTTCCATATTTCGGTTATCCTCTGCTCATCTTCTGTGAACTCCAGCGATACTGCACCAGTTTCTTTGCATATCTTTGCCACTGTTTCCACATCCTGTTTTATCGTCTCTGGTCTTCCATCGATTTCAATCAATAATATGCCTTCGACTTCTGGAAGGTTCATCTTTGCCGCTTTATTCACTGCCTTAATACACGGTGCAGACATTATCTCAAGTTGTGAAGGAATAATCGGATGTGCAATAATATTGGCGACACATTGTCCTGCTTTTTCCAGATCATCGAATGCTGCGATACAGCCTGCAATCTTTGGCGGTAAGGGCGTAATCCTCATCACAATTTCGGTGATTATTCCGAGCATACCTTCAGAGCCACACATCAATCGCTCCAATTGATAACCTGTTGAATGTTTTACAGTGTAGGTTCCCATCCGTACCAGTTCACCAGTAGGAAGAACGACCTCAAGCCCAAGGACATAATCCCTTATTGCACCATATTTTACTGCCTTTTCACCTGAGGCATTTATTGCCACCATACCACCGATCGTTGCGACTTCACTTGAAGCCGGACCAGGGATGAAATATTTATAGGGTTTTATCGCTGCATTGAAATTATCACACACCACACCTGGTTCACAAACTACGAGCATATCACCAATCCGGATATCCTTTATCTTATTCATCCGCTGCATATCAACAGTAATACCACCCATTATCGGAACACTGTGTCCGCATAATGCTGAACCTGCGCCTCTGGGTACAACCGGAATCTTGTACTTATTTGCCAGCTGGACTATTTTTTGAACCTGCTGGGCATTTTGAGGTTGAACAACGACATCCGGTTTTCTTCTATGAATGCCGCCATCAAATGCATAGGCATAAATTTCAGCATTGCTGGTCCTGCAATATTCAGTGCCAACAATGTCCTCGAGTTGTTTTATGATATCCTTGCTTAAAGGCATATCTTTCTCCTTTCAATTTTTATATTCCATAAAAATTATGCACTCACCATCGGGACAGTGATACTTCCGTCCATCAAAAATATTATCTTGGCATCCTTACCTTTCTTCTCCAGTGCTTTATCTATTGCTTCCTGTAAATTATGGAATGGTTTTATGAATACTGCCTCCATATCTTTATCTGCTAAATCAGTCACTCCCCACATCTCAGCCCAGGTTCCAATTTCCGCCATCTTTGATGCCTTGTGATAGCCAAGCTTGTATCCCTGGGCGATTTTGTCGAGTGCATCCTGGGGTGATTTACAGGAAGAGAGTAGTTCAAAGAATGCTGGTTCGCCAATTCCAGTTCTGCACTTCGAGACCATAATCAAAATACCGCCTTCTTTCAATGCGAGTTTACCATTGTCGAGTGCCTTCTGTGATTGATAGAGGTCAATATCCATGGGATACGGTGCAACACTGACAACAATATCAGCCTTTTGTGGAATTTTGACACAGAAAACTTCTTTTGCTTTATTGATCGCAGCATAGAATGAATCATGAATATGGCCACTTGTGACTGCGTAAAGGTTCCTTTCGCCATCAAGTACAGTCTGAATTGAGAATATTTCTTTATCTGCAATAGTCTTTAAGGCATCTATCATGTCCTCATGGACCGGATTGCCATCAAGGACTAATGCCTGTGCTGAAAGTTTTAAGGCGTGTTTGTGATTCTGTTCAATCGTTTTACGGGATGCAATGCCAGGTAAGAATGATTTTCTGCCCCCTGTATATCCACCAAAATAGTGGGGTTCCACAGAACCGATTATGACAATCTTGTGTGCCTCCATACCCAGGCGATTTACATACATTTCAGTACCGTTCTTTGAGGTACCGATATAGACCATATCCTCTTCTTTTTTGCAGTCGTGGACATGTATACGCTCTTTAAAGATGTTATAATACTTTCCAAAAATAAAATCAAATTCTTCGGATGTTGGTGCACGATGGACACCGGTGGCAATGATAAACTTTATATTTTTGTCCTTTATCTGGTCATAGATGATATCGAGGACTTTTGCAGTAGGGGTAGGTCTCGTTGCATCATTCACTATGAAGAGCACATCTTTAGCATCCGATAGAAAATCTTTAAATTTTTTTGAATTTATTGGGTTATCAATCGCCCTCAGTAGTATCTCTGTTTCATTCTGTTTTTCCACTTCATTGGGATAGACAACCGCCAGCACATTCTGGTCAGGAATCCGAATATTCAGTTTCTCATCTTTTCCATAAGGGACCTGGAGCTCCATAAAAACCCCCAGTTTTAAAATTCAAACTGATGAAAACATGGTGGATTGATTAAAAATTATTATATTATCCACCCTTCTGTGCCTTGGCAATGTGGTCATCAATGAATTTCTGGAGTGCCTCAGGTCCATGCGCAAGTTTTTTCAATTCTTCTTCAAGATTGGAAGGTTTTACCTTTATTATCCAGCCCGCACCATAGGGGTCTTTATTGATGAGCCGGCAATCATTTTCGAGTTCATGGTTTACTGCAATTATTTCACCCGAAATTGGCGCCACAAACTTGCCGACCCATTTTGAAGACTGAATCTTTCCGCATGTCTCACCCTGGGTTATGGTATCACCTTCAAAGGGCAGGTCAACATAAGTTGTGTCTCCTGCTTGTTTCTGGTAGAAGTCATCCATGCCGATTGTACAGGTACCATCATTTTCTATTCGTACCCATGTATTCTCTTCATGGTAATATAAATCTTCAGGCATATTATAGCCTTTAATCTCCATTAGACCTCCTTATTTTTTATCTTCTGCTTATTATAATTTATTATTTTAAAAAATCAAGGGGCAATGTACATTTGAAATATTAAGCGAATGTGCTGCCTGTAGTGATAGAAAGAAAGTAATGATTGACTTTTCCCGGGTGATTACTATAATTTTGCATGCTGATTTTTGAAAAGCAAATCAGCCGAAGAAGTTTTCTGAAGATCCTTGGCACCCTTGTCATGGGTGGCTTATTTTTCAAAGATTTATTAAAGAGGGTGGTCGCAAAGGAATTTGAGGTTAAAACGGGCTTGATCCTGCCTAAACCAGCCCTGTATTATAAGAAACTGCCAAATAAACTTGTTAAATGCCTTCTCTGTCCGAGGGAATGTGTTGTTCCCAGCGGTAAAAAGGGATTCTGTCGGGTAAGAAAGAATATGGATGGTGAATATTACACCCTTGTCCATTCTAATCCTTGTGCAGTCCACATTGACCCGATTGAAAAAAAACCATTATTCCATTTCCTCCCTGGAACGATTGCACTCTCTTTAGCAACTGCGGGCTGTAATTTCACCTGTAAAAATTGCCAGAACTGGGATATCTCCCAGGCGAGTCCAGAAGAGACAGATAACATAGAGATTTCACCGGAAAAGATGGTGGAGCTGGCATTACAGTATAAATCACCAACGATAGCCTACACCTACACTGAGCCGTCTGTTTTTTATGAGTATATGCTTGATATTGCCAGATTGGCCCGTAAGAATGGTGTGTTAAATATCTACCATTCAAATGGCTATCTTAACCAAGAGCCATTGAGAGAATTGATCAAATACCTTGATGGTGCCAATGTGGATTTGAAAGGGTTCAGCGAAGAATTTTACAAGGATATAACCGGAGGAACCCTTCAACCTGTGCTGGATACATTAAAGACACTGAAGAAAAATGGTGTCTGGCTTGAGATTACGAATTTAGTCATCCCGACCAAAAACGACGACGAAAAGATGATTAAAAAGATGTGCGAATGGATAAGGGATGAACTGGGTAGAGAAGTTCCGGTACATTTTTCAAGATTCTACCCCCAGTATAAATTGCCGAATCTGCCACCAACTCCGATTGAGACTCTGCAGAAAGCAGCGAAGATTGCTCAAAGTGTTGGTTTGCATTTTATTTATATTGGAAATGTGTATGGAATAAAAGAAGAAAATACATATTGTCCAAAATGCAAAAAGATGCTTATTGAACGTAAAGGCTATCGCATACTCAAAATAAATATCATCAAAAGCAAGTGCAAATTCTGTAAAACCGTGATTCCGGGTAGATGGCAGTGAATAAGTGAGAAAAATTCGGTTTTTTTTCCCGGAATTGAAAATCTGATAGATTAAAAGACCCGAATGCTTAAATATCTATCTGGATTAGCCTCAGCCATACATTATGGCGGACTGGTTTTTTTAGCTCTTGAATTCCGGCAAATTCTGTATAAACTCTCTTATGATAGCGATCATTGATTTTGGTTCGCAATACACTCAGTTGATTGCCCGAAGGGTAAGGGAATGCGGGGTATATTCAGAGATATTCAGTTGTTTTATTGAGAAACTGGATATGAAAAACCTTGAAGGTATTATCCTTTCCGGTGGTCCGGGCAGTGTCTATGAAACTGATACCAGAAAATTCAGACATTTTTTTGAATACAGGGTTCCTGTTTTAGGAATATGCTATGGCATGCAGTTAACTGCTCAGATTTTTGGTGGTAAGGTGCAACATACGAAATGTCGAGAGTATGGACCTGCAGAGATATTCATCAAAAGGAATAAATTGTTTGATGGTCTGCCCGAGAAATTTGAAGTATGGATGAGCCATGGTGATTCGGTTGTCAGATTGCCAGAGGGTGCCAGAATAATTGCTTCAACCGAAACGACACCGATTGCAGGTTTTCAATTAAACAATTTTTATTCTGTACAATTCCATCCCGAGGTAAGACATACACAATTTGGAACAAAGATTATAAAAAACTTTCTATTCAAAATCTGCAGTGCAAGAAAAACCTGGTCAATGCAGAGGTTTATCGAAGATAAGATAAAAGAAATAAAGGATACGATTGGTGATAAAAAAGCAATCTGTGCGATAAGTGGTGGAATAGATTCTACTGTTGCAGGCGTCCTCACATCAAGGGCAATTGGCAGAAATTTTGTTGGTATATTCGTAGACAATGGCCTTTTAAGATATAATGAGCGTGAAGAAGTAGAAAAAAACTTAAAAAATAGAATGAATTTAATAGTTGTGGATGCCAGAAAACGATTTTTAGAAAAGCTGAAGGGAGTGAAGGACCCAGAGCAGAAGCGTAAAATTATCGGTAATGAATTCATAAGGATTTTTGAAGAAGAGGCACGAAGGATAAAAAACATTGAATTTTTAATTCAGGGAACTTTATATCCCGATGTCATAGAATCTGGAAGGGGGATTGGCCCATCAGCTGTAATAAAAAGCCATCATAATGTTGGCGGTCTTCCTGAAAAGATGCACCTTAAGATTATTGAACCATTGAGGATGCTTTTTAAGGATGAAGTTCGTGAGATTGCAAAGAGATTAAAGATGCCTGAAAGTTTTATTCAGAGAAAACCATTTCCTGGTCCAGGACTGGCAGTCCGAATTGTGGGAGAGATATCTGAAGAAAGGCTTGAGACCTTACGCCAGGCAGATAGAATTCTTCAGGAAGAGGCAAGGAAATTAAAAAATTACAAAGATATATGGCAGATATTCGCTGTGCTCCTGCCTCTGGGTACCGTGGGTGTGATGGGTGATAAAAGGACTTATGAGAGTGTTTGTGCAATTCGTGCTGTTTATAGCGAAGATGGTATGACTGCAGACTGGGTTAGATTACCTGATTGGTTTTTGAGACGGGTTTCGAAAAGAATAACCAATGAAGTAAAAGGTGTGAACAGGGTGGTTTATGATATAACTTCTAAACCACCTGCAACAATAGAATGGGAATGATATGTGTGGTATAATAGGAATAATCGCTAAAGGTAGGGCAATAGATAGTATCTACCCGGGTTTGATTGCATTACAACACAGAGGGCAGGATTCTGCAGGTGCAGTGACATATGAACAGACCTTCCATTTGAAAAAAGGGCAGGGACTCGTGACGACTGTGTTTAATCCAAAAAACATTACACGACTGAACGGAAATATTGGTATCGGTCATGTGCGTTATCCCACAATAGGTCCAGGTGGTGTTGAAGATGCACAACCATTTGTATTGACCGTCCCCTATGGTATTGCACTGGCACACAATGGCAATCTGGTTAATTATTTTAAACTAAAAAAAGAAATCATTGAAAAAAATTTAAGGTATTTGAATTCAAACTGTGATGCCGAGGTGATATTAAATATTCTATCAATAGAGCTTTCAAAACAGGATTTAAGCAGATTTAATCCTGATATTTTATTCGACGCTTTGAAGGGCGTTTATGAGAAATTGATAGGAAGTTTTGCCGTAGTTTGTATAGTTGCAGGAAAAGGACTTCTTGTATTCAGGGATAAAAATGGGATAAAGCCGCTCGTCTATGCACAGAATAATGGAGAATATGCTTTTGCCTCAGAGAGTGTTGCGCTTGATATGCTTGGTTTTTCGGATTTCAAGGATGTGAAACCTGGTGAAGCAATATTTATTGATGAAAATAAAAAACTATTTTCAAAACAGATTTATGAAGGGAAAAAGGCAACCTGTATATTTGAATATGTATATTTTGCAAGACCCGATTCAGTAATTGATGGAATTGGTGTGTATGAAGCAAGATTGAGACTTGGAGAAGAACTCGGAAAGGAGTGTTTAAAATTTAATATAAAGCCCGATGTCGTGGTTCCTGTTCCAGA
The DNA here is from genome assembly GCA_026416055.1 of Caldifarciminota bacterium. Taxonomy (GTDB): domain Bacteria; phylum Hydrothermota; class Tepidihabitantia; order SM23-42; family JAOAFX01; genus JAOAFX01. Next base: position 3,579 of record JAOAFX010000029.1, on the reverse strand, counting down.
TACTGCAAGAGGGTCTGCACAGATGGTTGCAGAGGTTTTGAGAGTAAAACATCGTGAGGGTTTGATAAAGAATCGTTATATACACAGAACATTTATAATGCCTACACAGGAAAAGAGAATTGAAGCGGTGCGGATGAAATTAAATGTTATAAGGTCCGAAATAAAGAATAAAAAGGTTCTACTGATAGATGATTCTATTGTTCGGGGTAATACCTCTAAAGAAATAATTGGGCTTATTCGTAGTGCGGGTGCAAAAGAAGTTTATTATGGTGTATATTCACCACCATTGAAATATCCCTGTGTCTATGGAATAGATATGCAGACCAGGGGAGAATTTATTGCAAGGAATAAATCAATTGAAGAAATTAAAGAATCAATCGGTGCGGATATCCTGATATATCAAACGGTTGAAGGATTGATAAATGGTGTGGGAATTGGGGATAGGGGATTCTGCACTGCCTGTTTTACAGGTAATTATCCTACCGAATTGAATGATGAATTCATGGAAGAAATTGAAACTGATAGAATAAAAATTAAGAGGGCTTAAGAAAATTCAAGCCAGTAATACAATTTCCATGATTATATGTACCGTTTTAAAAGATGAAATTCATAATTGATGACGATGAGAAAATAGCATTTCACAATTTTGGATTTGTGAAATGGATAAATGAGAGAAAAACTTTATGTAAATTCAAATGGATTAATTTTGTATTATGTTATAGTTTATAGCTACAATTACGACGAACTCTTTTTTCTCTTGACTTCTACCAATTCTTATATATAATTCCTAATCTTTCTGTTGCAACATACTTGTTTTCAAAAGGATAGATTGTTCCTGTGCTTTTTCTCAAAAAACGAGAAATAAGTTTTTTGTGAAGAGAAAATAAAAAAATAAAGGAGGTAAAATGAAAAGAATGATGATTTATTGTTTTATCATTGGAGTTTTATTAAGGTTTGTATCAGGATTAAGTCTAATTAACGAAGAACCATTATATTTTGTTGCCAACAAAGGGCAATGGGATAGTAAAGTAAAATTTATGGCACGAATAAATGGTGCAACATACTGGTTTATGAATGATGGTTATATTTGTCAAACACCTATTGAAAATTGTTTCGATAACAATGATGATGGAAAAGCAGATCTGTTCCCGGGCAGTAATAGGTTAAATTGTCCAGAGATTCTATCCATAAGGTGGAAATTAGAAAACTGTTCACCTTATGTCCAGATTAAAGGGCTTGACAGTTTGCCTCATTATTCAAATTATTTTATCGGGAAGAATCCAGAAAAATGGTGCACGGGAGTTCCCCATTTCAAAAAAATTTTTTATTCAGATATTTATTCAGGTATTGACCTTCAATTCTATTTCTCCGCGAACACAATCAAATATGACTTTGTTGTAAAACCCGAAGCAAAACCTGAAGATATCCGTATCCGCTATATTGGTTCAGGCAGAATTACTCTATCTCAAGATGGGAAGTTAATTACCATCAGCAATGGAAATTTACACAATGAGTATGGATTAGTAGTTTATCAGGTGAAAGATGGGAAAATGGTCAATATCAATGGAAGATATAAAATCTTTGATGATAATTCAATTGGTTTTGATATAGGGGTTTATGACAAAGATTTTTCTTTGGTTATTGACCCGTTTGTTTCTATTGTGTATAGCACTTATCTTGGTGGTTCTTCCTATGAGAGTGGTAATGATGTAACTGTGGATACTTTGGGTTGCGCTTATGTTACGGGCTATACTATGTCGACAAATTTTCCTTTGCAAAATCCATACCAGGGCAATAATGCAGGGAGTTTTGATGTCTTTGTAAGCAAATTCTCGCAAATTGGTAATCAACTGCTTTATAGTACATATTTAGGTGGTACTTCTGAAGATGTTGCATATGGAATTGCCATTGATGGTATGGGAAATATCTACCTCACTGGCAGGACTTCTTCAACAGATTTTCCTGTAGTAAATTATTACCAGCAATATAATGCTGGAGGTTTATATGACGCATTTGTAACCAAGATCAGTGCCAATGGCACCCAGCTTTCTTTCAGTACCTATCTTGGGGGCAGCGGAAGTGATGAAGCAATGGATATTGTAGTTGATACAAGCAGGTATATTTATATTGTGGGTAAAACCACTTCTAATAACTTTCCATTGCGAAATCCGTTTCAGCCATNCTATGGTGGAGGATATGTAGATGGATTTTTGACAAAATTTTTACCATCAGGCAACCAGCTTGTTTTCAGCACTTTTTTGGGTGGGTCTGGATTAGACGAAGCCTGGGACATGGCTCTTGACAACTCCAATAATATCTACGTTGCTGGCTATACCTCATCTTTTGATTTCCCGACGCAGAATCCGTTCCAGTCAAATAATGCAGGAGAGAACGATGGTTTCATCACCAAGTTTGCTGCTTCAGGTAGTGCCCTTATCTACAGTACATATTTTGGCGGAGAATTGTATGATTACTGTAATGGAATATGTGTTGATAGATTTGGTTATGCTTATATTACCGGTGGTACTGAATCAGATAACTTTCCAATTTACAATCCTTATCAAAATATTCACTATGGGGTGGATGCATTTGTATCAAAATTGGGGATTAATGGTAATAATCTGATTTTCAGCACTTTCCTGGGTGGCACGAGTTATGAATACGGTACAGATATTGCAGTTGATTCACACCAATGTGTTTATGTAACCGGTTATACAGGGTCGGGTAATTTTCCATTGCGAAATCCATTCCAGGCTTCTTATGGAGGTGGTTATTACGATGGATTTGTAACAAAATTTACTTTTGCGGGCAATCAGTTGAGTTACAGTTCTTATCTTGGTGGCAACAGTGATGATGTTTCTAATGCAATTGTGGTTGACCGCAGTGGAAGTGCTTACATAACAGGCAATACCCTTTCTTCAAACTTTCCGGTTGTAAATCCATTCCAGGGAACTAGAAATGGTCCGGCAGATGGATTTCTAACTAAGTTAAGTGTTGATAACACCGGAAATTTTGAATTGCCGCGCAAAAGGATTTCAATCAATTTTGATATTCTTCCCAGTGTTGTTTCGGAAATGTTGAGTTTTAAAATAACCACAACCGAGTTTCAGCGATTAGAAATTTCGGTGTTTGATATTAATGGTAGAAAAATCGCAGATATATATTCTCGCAATGTTTCACCTGGTAGCACTGCAATATCATATAACACAGACGGACTTCCTGCTGGTATATATTTTATGAAAATAAATTGTGGTCAGGAATGTCTAAAGATTCACAAATTTATAAAAATAAATCGCCCTTGATTATATCTTATGAACAATACTTGAGTGGCTGGTGGTTATAAACATTCTCGGCAAAGGACTTCAAACCTGGCTTTCTAATTCAGAATATGAGGCAGATGCAAACTCTATTTCCGCTTTTTAGACAATCGTTTTAGAACTTCTCTCTTCACAAAATTAATATTCCCTATCGTAATTCACTATCCCCACTTCGTAAGCGGGGGAGGGGATATGCAGAATGCAAAGATTCGAGCCCATTGCTGCCCTAATGTTTAGATTCGACCCCATTTCAGGTAGACCC
>JAOAFX010000028.1 GCA_026416055.1 Caldifarciminota bacterium | reverse complement strand
CTTTCGGGAATTAGGCAATTGCCGAATTAGGAGGACAACATAGCTGATATGGTTGAACCCCTCATTTCATCGATTGTCGATATAATAAAACGATTTTTATTCTTAAATTTGTTAAATTTTAAAGTTGTTAGACTGTTACTGGTTTTAAGTTATATTTCTATCCGGGTGAAATGCATTTTCGCAGGGGATTTTAAAAGTAATTTTATATCCTGTTTCAATTTAAAATTACTTTTAATGATAACCTTTGCCTGTACTGGCGTCTTTCCAGTTGGGATGGGAATGTTTGAATTTTTCCATTGCTTTTAGAGTTTCATCAGTGACCGAGGGATATGTATTTTCAATCTGCTGTTCTATGTCAGTAAGTGTCATTTTTCGGTTCTGAGAATGTGCTTCCAATGCCGCATCCTGAATTATTTTCTGGATATCGGCAAGCGTGAATCTGCCGAATTCGGGGTGGATATCTTTTTTATTGTTGCGTATGGATTCAGTTCTTCTATTCAATAATTCCAGTAGATTTTTGCAATTTTCTTTTAAAATTTCATCTATGCAATTCCTCGAAAGATAGACCCCCGTATCATAAGTTTTCTTTCTACTCGTCCTGATTATCTGTATGTAGAACCTCAAAATATGAATGAAAATTTTCCTAATCCTCGTAACTGGGAATGTCTTTCCAATCTTATTAAAAACATCCCGGAAAGTAATCCAGTTTTTGAAACATTAGCCATAAGTCGTTTAGGACCGGCGGTCGCAAAAGAGTTTTTCATTTTCATGCATCTGGATGTTCCCTGGGAAGATTGGCTTGATGAAAATTCAAGTCCCCGTCTTCCTGCCGAGTTTGACAGGAAATGTTACTTGATTTCAATACTTGCCAACACACCGGAGAGGGCAGAGGGACTGTGCAGGTTAACAAGTGCATTTCAGAAGAATGGATATACTGAGCTTGCTTTCCTTTCATTTCATCTTTTACGCAATCTTCTACCTGTTGAAGAGCTGACGAAGTTGAAGCATTGGAATGAATTGGTGACGATGTGGAGTAAATATTTGGTCGTTTGAGGAGGAAGAATGGAGAGCAAGAATAATATTCTGGAAGATAAATTATTAATGTTGCTCATAAAAGCAAGAGCATCCCTGCTCAAAAATTATCCGTTTTTCGGATACTGGGCACTTCAAGGTGAAATCATTCTGCAGGATTCATTACCCTTGCATGCGCCTGCGGCAACCGATGGCAAAAATTACTTTTTTTCTAAAAAAAGAATAATTGAGTATAAAGACGAGCTTGAACTGCTGTTTATCCACGAAGTTTTACATAATCAACTGGCACATATTGAACGCGGAAAAAATAAAATCTGGAGCATATGGATACTGGCGGTTGATTTTGTAATTAATTCTATAATGGTAGATGAATTAAAACTTCCATTGTTGAAATATGCTTTATATGACAAGGAATTTTCAGGATTATCAGCCGAAACAATTTATGAAATGATACTCAAAGATTTGCCTGAGGAGTTAGTAAATGGACTTATGCTGGAAGAATATATAACAAATATTCTTGGTGAGAAGGTACCTGATTCCAAAGATTATCAGAAAATTGTTGATGAGATCTGGGATAGAGCGGAGAGTGAGATCAGGGAGGTTCTTGACCAAATGGGATTTTTTAAGCATTCATCAGTTTGCGGTTCGCTTCCTGATAAATCTACATTGAATCCGGAATTAAAAAGGCAAATGCAGGAAGCAATAAAAGAAATGATAATCAAGGCGGCCATCTTTGCAAAAAATCAGAGTCACGGCACAGTTCCACTGGGATTAGAACGGTTTATTGAAAAACTCGTAAAGCCAAAACTTAACTTGAGAGAGATTATTGATTTGTTTGCTTATACCGTGGGCAAAGGAATGGATGATTATTCATTCAGCCGAAGGCGAAAACGCGAAACCGATTTGCTATTACCGGGGGTTGTAGGAATGACCCGCCATATAGTCGTTGGCATAGACACCTCAGGTTCAATAGATGATGGTACACTCAGGAGATTTCTAAGTGAGGTGTCTAATCTTTCTGGCAGTAATACAAAGATCACTCTTGTGCCTGTCGATGCGGATGTGTATGATGCGATTGAAATTAGTGAATATGATGATTTATATGAAAAACTTACGGAAACTCATTCGTTAAAAGGCGGCGGAGGTACTGATTTCAGCAGTTTCTTTGATTATATTGCAAATTTTCCAGAACCGGTAAATGGTGTCATATTCTTCACTGATGGCGAAGCCGACTATCCTGATAAATCTCAGGAACCAAATTATCCTGTTTTATGGATTATCACCGAAGAAAGAAACCTCAATAGTCCACCTTTCGGTGAGAGATATTATCTGAGTCCCGATTAAAATCAAAATATCTAAAGTAAAAAAGGAGATATATGGTTGATAAAGAAAATATAAAAACCACATATCTAAAAGTTGGGCTAAAATTGTATAATCTCTGTGTAGACAGAATTAAAAAAAAGTCGGAGTTGGAATACCTTGGTAAGTGGAATGATGATTTAGAGAACGAAATCAATGCAATCCATGAAGAGATAAAACAAGTAGAGTCTGAATTAGAAGAAATCAGCAAAAAAGCCTGGCAATTGCGTGTCCCCACACCTTTTGATAAAATTCAAATGGAGTTTCAACTTAAAAAAGAAGAAAAATACATACTGCTATTTTTATTTTTTAAACAGTTCGCTGACCAATGTAATAGTGCTACAATTTCCGAACTTATGGGATTTTTAGATATCCCACTTGAGTGGGCATCAGAAACATATGTTTTTTTCGAAAATCTTCTAAAACAAAACCTCATAATTCCAACGGGGCAATGTACGACGTATATTTTTACCTGCTGGAATGTATCTCTATCACCTGCATATAGTAAGAAAATTGCCCGATACTTTTTTCCTATTGCACCTGAAGTTGAAAAAAAGATAGTTAATAATGATAAAAACAAAAAGGAAGACAGCGAAGATAAATTCTGTCTTCTGGATATTCGTAAACCCTTGTTTTCACTTGAACAGATAGTGCTCCCTCAGGAACAAAAGGAGACAATAAAGCGCATTGTGAGTCAGGTGAAGTTGTTTAATCAGATAATGAAAAAATGGGAAATAAATACCACAATCAAATATGGAAAAGGTATTGTTCTGCTCTTTTATGGACCACCAGGAACCGGTAAGACCGCAACCTGTGAAGCGATTGCCCATTCGCTGAATAAAAAAATTGGATACGCAAGATATTCTAATATGCTTTCACGCTGGGTTGGTGAGTCAGAAAAATATGTTGAAGAAGTATTCGCAAATGCAAGGGCAGCTGATTGTGTTATGGTGTTTGATGAAGCAGATTCGCTATTTGGCCGTAGATTAAATGAATTTCATTCTACGGATCGGATGCATAACTACCTGACTAATATTCTAATGCAAATTATTGAAAAATTTGAGGGAGTTGTGATACTGACGACAAATCGCGAGGTGGTGTTGGATGAAGCGTTCTACAGGCGAATACTGATAAAAATGAAATTCGATATTCCTGGTCCTGAAGAAAGGGCGCAGCTGTGGAAAATTTTGATTCCGGAAAAAGTTCCTTTAAATAAGGATGTAGACTTTGGGGAACTTGGAAAAAGGTTTAAATTGACCGGTGGCGAGATTAAGAATGCGATTTTGAAAGCACTGATGGATTGTGCTGATAGGAAATTGTCGAAGTTACCAATGTATTTATTGGTCAAATATGCTGAAGAAGAACAGCAGAAAAGTAGCGGGCATGGTTCAAAGATCGGGTTTAACAAGGAAAAAAACGAAATCATACTTTGACGGCTTGCAGATTAAAGTTGCGCCCACGCAAGATGCGTGGGCGTCTTTTTTTGTTATTTTAATTTGACAGGAGGATTAGACATAGATGCAATTGCGTGTTTTTGTTTTGTTCACGAAAACCTAAAAATAAAAAAAACTCCTCGGGCAGGACTCGAACCTGCAACCCTCCGGTTAACAGCCGGATGCTCCACCATTGAGCTACCGAGGAACTTGCCTATTATATTCAGATGATTAGAAATGTCAAGATAAAAAGGATGGCTTTTACAGAGTAAGTTCTGCCAATATATTTTTTACAGGCCGAGAACGCACATGTACTATAGAAGTTTAGTAGCCCAACTTGCTCGTCAAGACTTTAGCCTTGCACTTTTATCAACAAAAACCTGGGGGTTTACGCTACATTTTTATTTTTTATATATGCCGAATAATTCTATAAAAATGCCCATCGGGTGAGTTTGATCACCACAATAATACGGTAATTGGTTTATGGGTAGGTATGCAAGTGCGGCAACTGAATCTGGAAATTGTACACGGTTTGCCACAAATCCGCTCATAAGCCTCTCAGGAGAATTAACTTCAGGGTTCTTGACTTTTTACGGATTAAGGTTATAATAACAAGTGCTAATTCTTTCGATAATTTTTCTGAGTCAGACTCCGATTCTGATTGAAAGTTTTACCAGCCCCCAGTTTCCACCTGCAGGCTGGGATACTCTAAAATCCGGTGCAAATATGACTACCTGGTATCGTTTTTCCTATGGTGTTGCCCAGCCTGATTCCTTCCATGCCCGACAACGGGTCTATGATGCCTCAGATACTTTAAGGACGGGCTGGTCAATACTGTTGACGCCGGTAATAGATCTAACTGCTTATAATGGTCTGGAGAGTCTTTATTTCTGGTACAGGTTTTCACTGGCTAATAATAATATGGGTCCAAACGATACGTTGTATGTTGAGATAACCAACAATCAGATAACATGGTTGAGCCTGATGAAGATTGATGCTGCTTCCGATACCAATATATGGAGGATTGCACGGCTCAGCCTGGCTCATTATGATACATTTGCTTCGGCACGGCTCAGATTCAGATTTGAGGATAGACCCAATGGTTCTCTGGGAACGAGCAATTGTAATTTCTGGCTTGATTCAGTCAAGGTTATTTCATATTATATTGATACGATTCCACCGGTGATTACAAATACTCATCCGGTAAATGCTGATACGAATATCGGCATAAACACCAATATTTTAGTATATTTCAGCGAGCCTATCAATCCGCAGACAATCATTCCTTCTGCCTTCAATGTTACCGGTTCTTCTTCTGGCAGTCATTCAGGTATATTATCCTATGATAGCTTGAATTTTGTTGTTCAGTTCAATCCTGAGTCCAATTTTTATTATGGTGAAACTATCAATGTATGGGTATATGATACAATCAAAGACCGATTCGGCAACAGGCTTGATGGTGATAACAATGGCGTTCCTGGTGGCAATTATCTTTTTTATTTTTTGACCTCACTTGCACCAGATACGATACCACCTTCAGCGGTTAATAATCTTGTAATAACCAATGCCGGTACAAATTATGCAAAACTGCGCTGGACTGCACCAGGTGATGATGGAAATTCAGGCAGGGCAAGTTATTATGATATAAGGTTTGCATTATTTCCGATAACTGAGACAAATTTCTATTCTGCAAATGCCTGTACTGGAGAACCACCACCTTCGTATGCAGGGCAGATTGACTCTTTCATTGTTACCGGGCTTTCTCCAGGTACCCTTTATTATTTTGCACTAAAGACTGCGGATGAAGATTCAAACTGGTCATTGATTTCTAATGTGCCTTCCTGCACAACCCAGACACCGCTTGAAACATTGCTCGTCATAAATGAATTTCTGCCGGATCCGAAGACTTTTGACCATAATAACAATGGTAATTATAATGACCTTGATGAGGAGTTTATAGAAGTTTTTAACAGGGCAATATATAGCATAAATCTCTCAGGGTATAAAATAAAAGACTATGTTGGCATGCACATTTTAAACATTCCCAATTTTACAATACCCGCAAATGGTTATCTTCTTTTGTATGCAAGTGGTGAGGCACTTTTGATAGCTGGTGATGGTGATACATTACAGACCGCAAACTGGTCTGGAAACTGGACTGATTTAGATAACACAGGAGATACAGTCTATCTGTATGACATTTTCAACAGGCTCGTAGATAAAAAGGGTTATCAGGCAGCATCAGTAATCCCTGATTTTTCCATTGCAAGATTGCCCAATGGTTCAAATACCTGGATAAATAATGCATTCCCTTCTCCGGGCAGGAATAATGGCACCACCTATGTCTGGCCAATTTCAGTAGCATTCAAGGATTTAGACTCAAATTATATTCCCGACCTTCTTGATTCTACGGTTACAATATGTGGTGTTGTAACAGTTCCAAATGGCTTGTTTTCAAATAGGGAAGCATATATCCAGGATAATACTGGTGGTGTTTGTCTTTATGCAACGAATTTTCCCACTCCCTTGAATTATGGAGATAGTGTTCTGGCCACCGGAAGGGTTGCGCAATATCGTGGTAAGAATGAACTCACGAATTTCACATACCAGATTTTGAAACAGGGATGTGCCATTCCACAACCTTTTGAGATTGACGGAAATATTGCGAATTCCGAGGAATACGAAGGTGCACTTGTCAGAATAAGGGTCTCTTATTTCGGTGGATTCTTGCTATCTGCAACCTCTTATACCGCCTATGATATGGCTAACATTCCTTTTGAGGTATATATCAATGCAGGAACGAATATTCCTGGACACCTCGCACCGATTGATACATTTACCCTTACTGGAATAAAAAGCCAGTACACAACGAGTTCTGTTCCGAATAATGGCTATGAAATCCTGCCCAGGGATACATCAGATTTCTCTCATTTATTTATCATGCCTGAGAAAAAGACGATTGGTTTATGCCAGACACCAGGGAGTGATGGCGTCTCATCAAAATATGTTGACAGCATGGTCGTTGTTGAAGGTGTTATCACTGGTCCGAATTATGTATTTTCTTCAGGCAAACCGGGTTTTTATATCCAGGACAATACAGGTGGTATAAATGTTTATAATCCATCTGGAGACTCATTGTTTGATAGATATATCGATTCACTTGGAGCAAGGTTCAGGGTTTTAGGCAAGGTCACTGAGTATAATGGGTTGACTGAGATTGCAAATGGCTATGCCTGGTTTCTTGGCATGGATACAGTACCCGCGCCAAAATTCCTTGAGCCAAATCGTTTTTTGACAGAATCGATGGAAGGGAGTCTGATAAAATTAAAAGGGGTAATCAAATCGACACCATATCAGACTGGTGATGGATACAATTTTGAAATACTCAATGGCGATTGTGGGATCACTGTTCGGTTTACTTCTGGCAGTGGTATCAATCCGCTCACCATTACAAAGGGCGAGACGAAGATTTTCACAGGCATTGTGGGACAATATGATCCGGAAATGCCATATACTACTGGTTATCAGTTGCTATTGAGAACCCCTGATGATATAAAAGCACCAGATTATGATTCAGCAAGCACTGAGCCAATGGTTGAAATTGTTGGACCAAAAACCTTTCTGCCTGAAAAAGGAGAACAACTGAAGATCAAGATCAATTCACCGGCAGATTATACACTCAATCTGAAGGTATATGATATGGAAGGAAGGATGGTGCGGGAATTGTATGATGGTGCCGGAGGTCCTCAAGAGATATACTGGGATGGCCGGGATGATTCAAGGAAGCGGTTAAAAATCGGTATATATTTATTGAATCTAAGGGCGAAATCTCCGCAGGGTAAGACAACTCTAAAACGGACTCTCGCCGTGATTGGAACTGAATTTTAAAAGGAGGCCGATTGACCTTTACTCTTATACTATCTTTGATTAACGTATTTGAACGCTATCCTGTTTCCGGTCATAATCAATCTCTATCTTTTGCATGTGTTGCCACGGCACAGGGGATAGATGCCCTGCGAATCAACCCAGCAGCACTTGCCTTGTTAAATAAGAATATAGTTGCCTTTGGTTATGAATATACCTTCTCTCACCTTGAAGGGTTGCAAAATATATTTACTGGATTTGCCCGACCATTATTCTCCGGAGGAGCAAGCCTTGGATTGAGTCAATTTGGTTTTGAAGAACAAAAAGAGCAGGGTTTTACCGCCGGATATGGAATTGGTTTGAGCAAGGATTTCTATTTAGGTGCGTCTTTTGATTTGTATATTATCCAGAATAAAAGGACAGGCACAGGCATCTCCTATGGTTTGAACCTCGGCATGCTTGGTAACCTATCGAAAAAGTGGTTCCTCGGTATCTATGGACACAATCTCAACCAGCCACAATTTGGAAATTCAGAGACAGGAACGATACCGGCATCACTCCAGGCTGGCCTTGGGTATAAACCATTTGAAGATATTCTTTCAGAGATTGATCTATCAATCTCTGAACATATGGTGAGATTACATGTTGCGGGTGCATTTTCAATCGAGAATTTTTTGTCTTTGCGAACTGGTTTTAAAACCAGTCCTAATTCTTTATCGGGTGGTGCGGGCATTATGTACAAAAATATCAGAATTGATTATGCCTGCGAATATACGGTTGATTTACCGCTGAGCCATACAATCTTTTTGAGTTTTGAATTTTAAGGATGCTTTTTATACTATTTTTCTTTTCAGCCCAGATTGATATAAATCGTGCAAAACTTGAAGAATTTTATCAATTACCTATAGATTCTGCCCTTGCAAAGGCGATTTATGAATACCGCGAGGTTTATGGAAAATTCCAATCAGTTTATGAATTACTCAATGTTCCAGGTATGGATTCAGAAAAACTTGAAAAAATAAAACCGTGGGTAAAGATTGCGGTTCCTTTTCCACCCCGGACTGAATGGGGTTCAATCATTGCCGAGCAGAAAAAACTTGCCAGTGAAGAACCTCCTTCAAGGAGTGCTATTGATGAATGGGAAGACCTTTTATTTGCACCGATGAATATAAATAAAGCGCGGTACGATGACTTAATTCTGATTGACCGTATGACACCGATAGATGCCCAGGCAGTATTGAAAGCGACTGCGCAGAGGAATATTAAATCATCAAGAGATTTGAGAAGGGTGAATGGATTGAGTTATTATAGTTATGTATCATTGAGGAGGTATGTGCAGTACACAGACACGGTTGATAAGAGATTCCATGGCTCAGTAAGGTTCAGACTTGAAAATAATAATCGTCTTGATATCGGTGAAGAAGATGAGAATATTGCCACAAGGCTTTCTTATCTTGAGCAGGCTAAAGCAAAAATTGATAATACAATAATCATTTTGAAGAACTATTATGGATGGGATGATGAAGATTGTGAGAAATTGAGAAAAGAGATAGATACTTCTTTTACCATATTGAAGAGTCTTAGGGCTGAACCGGAATATTCATTCAGATTAAAAGGAAATTATGAGAAAAGGTTGAGATTGGGTGTATTGCATATGCCGTATAAGAATCTTACAAAAGGTTATGTCGGACTTGGAGATGTTGGGCCAATCTACAGATTTTATCTGGGAAATTACCGGGTTGTCTGGGGTGAAGGTGTAATGGTTGATAATAGTGATGAATTTCGGGCAAGGATTTTTACAAGGTCAACCGGAATATATGGTGATTTGACGGCTAATAAAAATTATGCCTTTAATGGTGTTGCGAGCAGTTTCTTTTTACCTTTGCCACAAAATTATGGGAATATAAAACCATCTTTCTTCTATTCTACTGCGAAACGTGATGCGATATTAAATCCAGATGGTTCAATCTGGCGTCGCATTTCCAATTATTATGATTTTGATTACTTGAAGAACCAATTGAATGAACAGATTGTGGGTGTAAATCTTAGAGTTTCACCTTTTGAGAAATTCAACCCTGGAACATATATTGCATTAGAAGGTATGGTCGTTGATTATCCCGAGGCTCAAATCAATCCAGACCCGAAGTGGATTGATATACCGCTTGATAAATATGACCCGTGGTTCTATCCTGAGATAACCCAATTAACAAAGAGTTCACGGAGATATTATTACGGGAGTGAATTTTCAATTCCATATAAAAACCTTTTTTTATCTGGTGAATATGTTGTCCAGCGTGATACAATGGATAACAGGGCGAATGCATATATTTTAAAATCGCGGATACAATACGATTATTTTTACCTGAATATTTTATACAGATATTTCAGTCCGGATTATGACAACCCATATAATCGTGGTTTCTCAGAATACCGCAGATTTGAAGATACACCATTTGAAAGGCCTTATGCCCTGGTCAATCCTGAATTTACCGCTATATATGATGAACCCACTCCAAAGCCAGAAAGGGGAGTATTCTTTGAGACTCGCTACCAGTTAACCAGAAATATCATATTGACTAGGGCGTATCTTGATCTGTTTGAAAATGTTTGCCATGGTCTTAATAATTTGAGAGGTTATTTTGAGTTTGAATTCCAGCCGCTCATACCTGTGCGGATAAGATTTTCAGAAAAGTATATCAGAAAATATCTGCCCAGAATAATTCAGCCCACGCTTTCACAGACCATTGAGACATCAATCCGTGTATTCTTTTATCTTCCTAATTTTGATAATCTCGGTGTGGAATACCGAAATGGAAATGTTTATATGGCTGCCCCAGAAAATGAGGATATGGAACTGAGTGGTGAATTTTTGAGTTTTTCATTCGAACACAACTTTGCTAAAAGTTTTTCTATTGAAGGTGGTATGGCTCTGTGGAAGACAGATGGTATGAGTCAATGGATATTTGAAGATACCGGTATAGATTTTCTTTCTGATAAGGGAATAAAATATTATATTGTAGTATCACAGAAAGTCGGAAATTTACTTACCAGATTCAAAATTCGTAAAAAAGACACCTTTACTGAACATAACGGGTTATACAATAATCCTGATATTTATTATCCAGACCTACCTGGCGTAAGGGTAGACGATTTTATAAACCAGGAGAATAGCATTCGTATCAATTTACAGATAGACTATCTATTTTGACAAAAAGTTATCTGCTAATGAAACTATCTTGATTTTTATATTTTTTTGTTATAATCCATTCAATGGGGTTATGGTTTCTTGTTCTACCTCTACTCACACCCAACAGGGAGATAAAATCCGTTCTTGCTAATTTCAGTTTTAAAGGTGAGACTGCTTTAATAGAAGACGTAAGTTTTGCCTGCCTTGATTCTCTTGTCCGATTTTTAAAATTCACAGATGCGAAGATTGAAATCGGTGGACACACAGATAATGTTGGTGTACCGGTGGAGAAACAAAGGTTATCTGAAGCTAGGGCAAAGGCGGTCTGGGAGTGCCTGAAAACAAAACATCATATACCAGAGTCGAAACTTACTTATAAGGGCTATGGTCCTTCGATGCCCATTGCAACAAACCGGACACATGAAGGCAGGGTAAAGAATAATCGGATTGAAATAAAGATTTTATCTCCAATTCCTGCTGCCAACTTACATTTCTTAAAGGGAAAATTCTGGTTCACAAACAAGGCATTTCTGAGCCTGAAGAAATATCTAAAAAGGGTTTAATTTAACCCTGTTTGATAGAATATTAACCGATTCTATGGGCAGGGCAAGGATTCAATTTGACTGTATAACTATCAAAGTTATGCCCAACTCCGATATTTCAATCAGAAACATCAATACAAGTATGAAATAACTCGAAATTTTTGTAAAGACCGGCAGGATAATGATTAACGCCTCTAATGGGAGTCTTACTATCATAACACCTTCCTGCACAACAGAAACACATCAGGGTGAATTTTTACTTGAATCAGAGATGTATTATCAGGATTTGTTATCAGTCTGGTCAGGTTCAATCAAGGTTTCTGCTGATGGTCATTCTGAAATCGTTAACGAGAATCACGGCACTTTGTGTTATTATGGGAAAAAACCATTACATCCAAAGGGTTTACCAGAACCACCGGTTGTTGATACCGTGGTTCAAAAAAATTATTTTAATTATGATGAAAAAATTCCTTTTAAATTTTTCTTTAAGAAATTTTCGGCAAAGGTCCATATCACACTCGGAAAAGACCCTGAATTAGACGATGTGATTTATGAGACGATAACAGAATCAGAATCTGTTCTGTAAAATCAGTCGATGTCCCACGTATATATCTTTGGTTAAGTTCTGTTGATGAAAAAGGGTTTGAATCAAAGAGTCGGGATATTTAAAGTTTTGATATTTTAAACCCAAAGAGAAAATACACGGGTCCTTTGCTTCAGATTAAAAAACAGATAATTGAAAACACAGATAAAGGAAAAGTGATTCTTATTGAAGGTGAGACCGAGCCTGATTGTGAACTTTTAATAAACAGTGTAAAAGTGAAGATCCAAAAGAACGGAAGATTTTCATTAAGGGCAAAAGTTCCACCAGATGCGCAGGTTGTTAATCTTTCTTCTGTTGACAAAAATGGCAGAAGGACAGACTTTCAGATACAAATTGTCAGGAAAATGGGGATTGATTTAGAAATATTGGGTGGATTAACCATGCTTGCCGGTGGCGGGCTTGATGCATCAAAGATAGGTGTGATATTCGGCGGAAATTTTGGGTATAAATTAATCGATAAGGTAGTTGCTGGATTTTTTGCGAATACCCGGACTATTGGGTGTAAGACAACAGATTGGGACCCTGAAGGTTCTCATTTCAACACCCAGATATACATGGCAGGTTTTAGATTAAAATGCGTACTCAATCCATATTCAAATCTATCTTATTATGGGGGTATTGAGCTGGGTGGTGGCTACTGGAAATCGCTATATGATGGAGATGTATACGAGTGGGCAATAAACCCGTATGGTGGTGGGATTTTAGGGATAAAAAGAGATATCAGTCATAAATTTTCTTTATTCTTTGAATGTGGCGCAGGCTATTTACGAAATAAGAGCAAACCCAATATGGGTACACAAGATATAAACTACATCATACCCAAGGGATATTTAGGAATTCTATTATTACCATGACTTTTATTTTACAAGTAAAGCTGATTCAGTATTCTATCTCCAGGACCGGTGCATAGTTTGATTTTTCTTTATATTCCCTGCATACGAATTCACGTTCAACACCATATTCACCAACTGGATCAAGCGCAACGCCGTAATTTGGCTCACCCGCAAGCCATTTCTCTACGATTTGTGTAACATCCCATTCATACCATATTCCACCCTGTCGCTCTGAGCGTGCACCTTTGACTGTAACAATAGAAGCCACATTATCGGACAATTTCGGAGCAGTCTTCCAGGTAACCGTCATTTCTTCCCATAATGATAAGATCTGTTTTGCTGCGACCTGGGTGGGTGCATCAGAGCCTGAATAATCGTTGTACAATTTTAGAACTGCCCGTTTTGGTTTCTTATCTTTTGGTAAATTGGAAATATCAAATTCTAACAGAACAATCTCTTTATCAGTTCCAGCAAAGCCCAAGAATAGTTTCGGAATTGTGACTGGATTATAGGGGTCAGTTATGTCTTTCCAGCCACCACCATCCCCGTAATTCTTATTAGGCTGTGCCTTGTATATCCAGGTATCTTTAGTTGTCTTGCACTGGATTTTGTTTTGCATTAAGGACCTCCTATCTTTTTGATTACAGGTTAAGAGCAAAATGCAAATGCACAAAAACAATCCAATTTTTGTCTTGTATAAAAAGTAAGAATTTTTCATAACCATTCTCCTTTCAATCAATGGACCAATCACGCAGTTCATAATCTCTATAGATTTCTAAAAGCAGTCGTTTTTTTAATTTTCTCAGCGCATTTTTCTTGTTAGAAACAGAAAACAGTCTAGGTTTTTTTTTATTTTTTTTGATGATGACTTTAATATCAGGCCTATATAATTTTTTCAACATTTATTACCTGCTATGTAGGTGTTAGAATAACACAAATTTGACACTATTGGAAACAATATTACCTGCGGTTATCCGGGCAAAATATACACCAGAGCCACATAAATTGCCATTTTTGTCCTTCCCACGCCATTCGTATTCGGTTCCCGAAACAGGAATTCTTTTCACCTCAGAACCCAAAAGATTATAGATAATTAGCATACCATTCTGGTCTTCTAATCCACTGTATTTGAATCTTATCTTTCCAGGTAAATAATCAACCATTAAATTTACGGCATAAGACGGAAGCACATCATCATTTTCACTTACTCCAACCTGCACTCCTGTTCTGAAATCAGTTTCAGTTAATCCATTGGTTTGAATATAGTACCATCGTGAATGAATTGGGGCACCATATTTGGGATGATATTTTATGCGTGCACGCCATTTGTAACAGGTGTTTATCAACAAACCGGATATGAGCTGGCTTATCTGTTGCCCTGCAGTTCCGAGATTTATCCAGCTCGTTTCAACAAGATTTAATCCATTGAATGGGAGACCCAGGCGTTTGACTTCAAACTGCGCTTTAGCAATAACCCTGCCATAATTTGAGCGACCATAGAATCTCGAACCGAACGAAGTGTTTGAATAACTGAACAAAGGTGGAACTATTTGACGGGAAAAATCTGCCCTCATTTGTTCTGGCTTTATATTAACACCCATTCCTTCATTGCCATAATATACATAAGCCATTCCTTCGTTTGTTTGACCATTATCATAGAAATAAGCACCAACAATCACATCTGAGTATCCGTCACCGTTTACATCACCAGC
The DNA here is from genome assembly GCA_026416055.1 of Caldifarciminota bacterium. Lineage (GTDB taxonomy): Bacteria > Hydrothermota > Tepidihabitantia > SM23-42 > JAOAFX01 > JAOAFX01. Next base: position 8,848 of record JAOAFX010000028.1, on the reverse strand, counting down.
ACTGGCAACTGAAACACCATAATATGCATTTGCCTGGTTTGATTCGCCAATCCAGTTTGGTGTCATGGGTAATCCTGATGCTGATCCGTGATAGACATAAGCCCTGCCTTCATCAGTCTCACCATTGTCATAAAAATATGCACCAATTATTACATCCGAGTACCCATCACCATTGACATCACCAGCTGTTGATACCGAGACACCATATTGAGCATTATCTTGATTTGATTCACCAATCCAGTTTGGGGTGGTGGATAATCCTGATGCTGATCCGCGATAAAAATAAGCCCTGCCTTCGTCGGTTTGACCATTATCGTACCTCCACGCACCAATGATTACATCAGAGTACCTATCACCATTGACATCACCAGCTGTAGAAACCGATCTACCATATTGTGCACTTATCTGGTTTGATTCAGTAATCCAGTTTGGAGAACTGGATAATCCTGAACTTGAGCCGTGATAGACATAAGCCCTGCCTTCATCAGCCTCGCCATTATCATATAGTAGAGCACCAATTATTACATCAGAATATCCATCACCATTTACATCACCAGCATTTGAAACAGCATAACCAAATCCAGAAAATGACTGGTTTGACCTTGCAGACCAGCCATAAGTCGGGGATAGCCCGGTAGCAGAACCGTGATATGCAAAGGCTGCCCCTTCGTTACTCTGTAAGAATGTATATTGAGGTGCGCCGACAACCACATCCGAATATCCATCTCCGTTCACATCACCGGCTGAGGAAACTGCAAAGCCATATCGTGCATTTGTCTGATTTGATTCACCAATCCAGTTTGGGGTGGTGGATAATCCTGATGCTGATCCGTGATAGACATAAGCCCTGCCTTCATCAGTCTCACCATTATCGTATAAATAAGCACCGACAACCACATCTGAATATCCATCACCATTTACATCACCAGCAGTTGCAACTGCTGCGCCATAATAAGCATTTGCCTGATTTGATTCACCAGTCCAGTTTGGTGTTGTTGATACCCCTGTGGCAGAACCATGATAAATAAATGCAGCGCCCTCATTTGTTTCACCATTGTCATAATAATGTGCACCCACAATTATATCCGAATAACCATCACCATTAACATCACCAGCAATTGAGACAGCAAAGCCAAAATATGCATCAATTTGATTTGACTCATTAGTCCATGAAGGTATTGTTGATAAACCAGATGCCGAGCCATAATAGGCGAATGCAGCGCCTTCCAGATTCTGTCCATTTGTATATTGTGGGGCACCAACGATTACATCAGAGTATCCATCACCATTGACATCACCTGCGGTGGAGGCTTCAAAACCATAATTCGCACTTGCCTGGTTTGATTCGTTGGTCCAGTTCGGCGTGGTTGATGTGCCTGAGGCAGACCCATAATAAACAAATACAGCCCCTTCATTTGTCTCGCCATTATCATATAGATAAGCACCGACAATAACATCCGAATATCCATCACCATTAACATCACCCGCAGTTGCGACAGAATTGCCAAAATATGCATTTGTCTGATTAGGTTCAGCAAACCATACAGGCAGTGTTGATAATCCCGAAGCTGAGCCATGGTAAATATAAGCCCTGCCTTCGTTAGTTTCATTATTATCAAATTCTGGTATTCCTATGATTACATCCGAATATCCATCACCATTTACATCCCCGGCAGTAGAAATTGAGCTTCCATAATGAGCATTTGTCTGGTTTGATTGCCCGGTCCAGTTTGGGGTGGTGGATAATCCTGATGCTGAGCCGTGATAGACATAAGCCCTGCCTTCATCAGTTTGCGAACCATCATAATATGAAGCACCAACAATCAAATCCGAATATCCATCACCATTTACATCCCCAGCAGTTGCAACTGAAATGCCAAAGTATGCATTTGCCTGGTTAGACTCATTTGTCCAGTTTGGCGTAGATGGTAGCCCAAGAGAAGAACCATGATAGACATATGCACGTCCCTCATCAGTCTCACCGTTGTCATAGGCATATGCACCTACCACCACATCCGAATATCCATCACCATTAACATCGCCCGCGCAGGCAACAGCACAGCCATAATGTGCATTGGCCTGATTCGATTGGCCTGTCCAGTATGGTGAGGTTGATAGACCAGAAGCAGAACCATAATAAATGAATGCTGCTCCTATATCCTGAACCCCACCATCATAATCCGGGGCGCCAACAATCACATCTGAATAACCATCACCATTTATATCACCGGCTGTAGACACTTTATTACCATAATGTGCATAAGCCTGATTTGCTTCTCCTGTCCAGTTCGGTGAGGTGGCTAATCCATCGGCAGAACCATGATAAACAAAGGCAATCCCTTCATCTTCCTGCCCATTATCGTACCATAAAGCACCCACAATTATATCTGAATAACCATCACCATTTACATCACCAGCGGTTGCTACCGAGATGCCATAAAGTGCTAATTCTTGATTTCCTTCAGCGGTCCAGTTGGGAGTTTGAGATAATGGATCAATAGTAATGGGATATATTGCATTTTCATCATTTACTACAATTGCGAATCCTTTTTCGTATTTATCAAAATGAGCGGAAATTTCTTTACCCTCTGCATCAATTACTTTCATATCAAGATAATACATAACGCTGGCACCACCTGGTATTGTACGATAATATACTATTTTGTCATTGCTTATATTCATTGCGACATTTAGCAAATCCACTTCAAAATTTAGTTGTAAATTGTTTTTGCCTTTTAATCGCTCAGGAAGGATAAAATTTTGTCTCATTCCATTTTCGTTATTTTCGTATTCAATTTTCAATAGATTTCCGGTTACTGAAAGTTTTTTATCCTCAAAATTAAATTTACCGCCTTCAAATTTGATGCTATTTTTATCACGAGAAATAGAGGTTAATCTTACCAAGACATACCAGAAGTCATCCTTTTCATACACCCTTGGTTCTGCCTTGAACCCATCGGTGTAATAAGAAAATCGCAGATTCTGTGCCCGATTCGGAGATTGATAACAATTAACCTTATCCTGCCACCTTATCTCATATTCAGATTCTATCAATCTTTGCTGGATGGTTGTCCACCAATCACTATTTACTATATCAGACAGTGTGTTGTTTTTGTTTCCAAAACCTAAAAAAGGAATGGCTGTGAGCAAAGCAACCATCCAGGCATAGGACTTAAAATAATTATGCATTATGCCTCCTTGCTAAGATATATTTATTTAATTCCACTTACCAAATACTTACCAAAAGGAGAATCGACACGACAGGGGTGTGATCGCTTTAATGACGTTAATAATTGATAACGACCGTTGATGCATTTTGCTTATCGATTTTATTTTGTTATGACAAACTTTAATTCGCCGGATAGGCCGCTGTCATTTGTTTTTACGAAATAAATTCCTGCTGAAAGTTCACTAACTTGAATTGATGCGAATTTTGTTTCTCTTGTTAATGTATAATCTTTTACCTTTTGCCCGAGTACGTTATAGATTGATAATGAAATTGAATTATTAAGGGGCGAGTTGAATTTTAAGATTAATTTGTCTTTTATTGGATTTTGCAATAATTTTATATCTGGTGTATTTATTGTGAGATTTTCAGTAATTCCTTCACCATAAAACTGGTAAATTTGTAATCCGGTATTCTGGTCAGCCATATAGATATATTCATTTGTTACATGAACTCCTAAAGCACCACCTGGAGTATCATACCGCCCGACTTCCACTGGCGAAGATGAATTTGAAAAATCAATTATGCGCAGTCCTCCATACCAGCCACAGGAAATATAAACATAATTATTTCGCACATAAATAGAGTGTGAATAATCAGGGATCGGATAGCTTCCCACCTCGAATGGTGAAGAAGGAACTGTGACATCAATCTTGCGAACTGCCCAGTAATCGGACAGATATGCATAATTACCTGAAACAAAGACGTCACAGGCATTACCGGGTGTGTCATAATAGCCAACTTCATAGGGTGCATAAGGATTAGAAATATTGATTATTCTCAATCCCGCATCTCCGTCAGCAATATATGCATAGTTCCCTGATAGATACATAGAGTAGGCAAAGCCTGGAGTGTCATAATAACCGATTTCTACTGGTGAATAAATATTCGTAATATCATAGATACGCAGACCAGAATCACTCGTTACAATATAGGCAAGATTGGCTGAAACATATACATCATAGTCAGTGCCTGGAGTTTCGATGTGTGTTATTTCCACAGGATTAAAAGGATTTGATACGTTTATTACTCGGATATTCCCTGCATAATGGTCAGCAACAAATGCGTAATTACCTGCCACAAATACATTTTGACTCCAACCCGGCGTATCACATCTGCCTGTTTCATAAGGTGAAGATGGATTAGAAATATTAAAAATTCTTAAACCGTCTTCCATATAGGCAATATATGCGTAGTCTCCAGAAACGAATATATTGCGTGCAATATCAGGAACCGGTAAATTGCTAACTTCAACTGGTTGGGCGGGATTTGAAATATTAACAATCCGGAGTGAAGAGTAATCGGCTAAATAGGCAGAACTTCCATAAGAACTCACTCCCCAGGTTGCTCCAGGAGTATCATAAAAACCTGTTTGCACAGGATTAGAAGGATTTGAGATATTTATTATTCTCAAACCCTGGCTCCAGTCCGCAACATAGGCATAGATTCCAGAAATTTTAATGTCCAGTGCAATACCAGGAGTATCATAATAGCCGACTTCATAAGGTGAATACGGGTTCTGTATATTTATGATTCGTAAGCCATAAACTTCATCAGCAACATAGGCTAAATTTCCTGAGACAATTACTGCCCTTGCATTGCTGGGCGTATCATAAAACCCAACTTCTGCGGGTGCACCAGGATTTGAAACATCAATTATTCGTAAACCCGGTCCAAGGTCTGCGACATAGGCATAATTGCCCTGAACATAGACATCATATTCAACACCAGGAGTTATGTAATGTCCTAATTCTACCGGTGCAGATGGATTTGAGACATTTACAATGCGCAAACCAGAATCACAGGCAGCGACATAGGCGATATTGCCCACGACATAGACACCAAGAGCAAAGTCAGGTGACTTGTAACGTCCCAGTTTATATGGATTTGAGGCGTTGGTCACATTCCATATTTCAAGTCCGGCTTCGCGTACGGCGATATACAATCTTTGATCTGAAGAGGAGTAGAAAATCTTATAGACCTCACCATTTGTTCTTATTTCAGAAACCTTTGTCGGATTAGAAGGATTTGAGACATTAATAATATTTACACCGCCACCCGAACCACAGAAAACTAATGAGCGTCCAGGATCAAATGCAACTGCATAAGAAGGACCAAAGGGCCAGTTGCCAACGAAACGGACATTTAACGAATCAAAACCCTGTCGTGTTTGAAAAATACCAGAGTTTTCTAATCCCGTGAATTGATGTAAATTAGAGTTCGCGGTGATGGTTAGGGGCGCGAGAATAGTGAATAACCCAAAATAAATTAGTCCTTGTTTCATAAAAACCTCCTTTTGGTTGAAACAAGAGATGAGAGAGTATTCTTTCCAGGCAATAATTTAATGCAGATTACCACGATATTATGATAAAAAATATTCTTACCAGATGCTTACCAAAATGGTAAATTGGTATTGCAGGGCTAAAGCCTTGCCCGAAAAGTATTGAAAAAATAGAAGTTATTGGGCTATTTAGAATGCAGGATAAATCTTCAGCTTTGCAAAATTGATTTTTTTAATTCTTCTGTCTCCCTGCTTGGTTCAATGCCTAATTCTTTAACTAATAGTTCTCTTAGTGTATTGTATTGTTTTAAAGCTAAATCCTTTCTACCAATTTTCGCATAACATTCCATTAAGAGCCTGGTTACTTCTTCTGAATACGGATCTTTTGACAATGCAAGTTTACACTGATTGATTGCAGTAACCAGGTTGTCGTGAACTAAATGTATGCGTACCGAAGAAAGCAATGCTTTTATTAATATTTGATTTAACTCTTCACGAATTGCAAAGATTTCAGACAGGTTAATATCGGCAAGAAAATCACCTTTATATAAGCCAAACATATTATTGTAAAGATTTAAGGCTTCTTTATGATTGCCCGAGATTTCTGCTTGCCTTGCCTGACGATAAAATTTTAGAAAATCTTCTATATCAGTGTGAATCCTATCAAGCCTCAGACGATAGGCGTGATTATCGTATTCTATTATCTGGGATTTTTTACCGGTTTTCAAATCTGGCTCTAATTTTTTGCGAAGTTCATTTATTGCTACCTGGAGATTCATTGCAGCAAGTGGCTGGGGTTTGTCAGGCCAGAGGCCAAGCAAAAGTGAATCACTGGAAATGAATCTATCTTCAAAAACAAGTTCACCGCTATGGTTCGTTATTTGTTTAATAAATAGCAGGCTCAAAACCAGTTTTGCTGAGTTTCTGCGCCATTTTTCTATTTTTTCTCCATTTATGGAGATACCGAATTCACCGAAGGTGGTAAAGTTTATTTCAGGCAATTTGCCTTCAATAGTTGGGAATGGCTTGTATTTTAATTGTAATTTCTTTATGTAAAGATTGGACTGGGATAGTTTCAGGGTCTCAAGAAGATACCAGTAATTATTCAGTATCGAAGGGTCGAAGAGAAAATCATAATTATTTTTCTGACATAATTTGAGTGCATTAATGAAAAAATTTCTGGCGGTGTTCTCATCTCCACTCTTTATAAAAACACTGGCTAATTCTAAATAACACAGCGTGATGTGGTATGCCATCTTCATCTTTTTAAAATATTTCAGCGCACTGTTTAACAATTTAAGACCATTCCGGTATTCTCCGTCTGCAAAGAGAAATTGTGCCATATTAAAATCGGCTCCGGCTTTTTCAATTAATGTCTCTTTTGGGCATGATTCAAGCGCCTTTATTGCATATTTTTTACTTAGAGGTAACTTGTTCTTTATTCTATAAAGCCTGCTCAATGCAATGCAGCAATTTGTCAAAAAGGAAGAAGTGCGCGAATCATCAGTCTTTTTAAATGCCAGAAGAAGAGTGTCCTCAGCCTGTTCATATTTTCCCTGCAGCATCAACACTTCACCTAAGTTTACCATTGCCGGACCGATTGCCAGTCCCAGCCCGATCTTCATTGCTTCTGTGATTGTGGAAGTGGCAAGCAATTCAGCGCGTTCTAATTCGCGCATTAAGAGATACAACCCTGCAAGATTTAGAGCTGCAAGACAATAACTCCTCCTATTATCTGAATTTTCGTAAAATCTTAAAACTTCTTCTTTTTCTCTTCTTGCTTTTTGGAAATTCCCCAGTTTTACATCGATGGCTGAAGAGTTTGCTATGGTTCGCATTTCTCCTTCTTTATCACCAATTGCGATGTAAATATTCATGACTTTCTTATATAATCTCAAAGCCATTCTATAATTTAATAATCGCCAGTAACTTCCAGCCATAGTAGATAACAACCCTGCTTTACCCCTCAAATCATCCGATGAGAGAAATTTTAAGCCCAATCTCGAGACTTCAATCGCCTTTTTGTTATCACCCATATCCTGGAATATATATGATAGATAACGATACGCAGCGGCAAGTCCTGATTTATCCCTTTGTTTTTTGAAGATGGGAATCGCAGTCTGTATTTTTCTCTGGGCACTCAGTAATTCACCGCTTAAATAATCAGTATTTGCACTGACCAGAAGGAGTTTTGGATTTTTTAAATATTCGATTTCGGGAAGGGCATTCAAGAATTCTTTTAAATCTTTGATTTTCCCAGGCTGCAATAAAGAACGGCTATGATGTATAATCAGTTGTGCCACGGAGTCAAAATTTTTTTTGTTTATCGCTGTTTTAATCTCGTCTTCCACTTCCATAGGTTCAAGAGAATTATATAAATTATATATGTATTGTCAATGTTTTAAAACAGACTTCTCGTTTTTACTTAGAAGGAGAATGGCTTTTTGTTTGATACCACAGGATAATAGTCATGGCAAGGAATATTAGTAACGAGCCGATATTTGCAAAATTACCGAGCCAGGCACCGACCGGTAAACTTTCATAAATTTTATTTAAGGCGGGTATTCCAATCAAAAATGCGATGAGGACACCGACAAGTGCATCACCAGCCACAAGCCCTGATGAGAAGAGGATTCCTTTTTCTTCACGGATTTTAAAATTCTCACCTGAAGAGGTTTTTCGAACAATATGGTAAATCAATGCACCAGTCATAATTGGCATTGAGAGGGATAATGGCAGATAGAGTCCAATTGCAAAGGGCAATGCAGAGATTCCAAGTAATTCTACGGCAATCGCCAGGATTGCACCAAGACCGACGAATGTCCAGGGGAGTGTACCTGTTATAACACCTTTTACTACAAATGACATCAATGTTGCCTGGGGTGCAGGTAGTTTGTCAGAGCCTATTACCATTGTCTTATGCAAAAGCATCAGGACGCTGCCCATAAACAATGCCGGGATAATCACACCAATGAATTCGGCAATCTGTTGATAGAATGGGGTAGAACCTACCAAAAATCCTGTCTTTAAATCCTGTGATGCATCACCTGCCATACAGATAGCGATACATACTACACTTCCAACGGACATTGCACCGATCATCCCCGGTAATCCCCGCAAGCCCAGTGCAGCAAATATCAAACAGGTAACAAGCAGGGTGGCAATCGTCATTCCCGATACCGGACTTGAAGAACTACCGACAATCCCAACAATCCTCGAAGCGACAGTTACAAAAAAGAAGCTGAAAAAAACAACGAGCAACATACCCATGATACCGATATGGGTTTGAGGAATTAGAAGCATCAATATAGCAATAAGTATTGCACCGGCGACGACCACGC
>JAOAFX010000027.1 GCA_026416055.1 Caldifarciminota bacterium | reverse complement strand
TATAAGAGACAGGTGTACAATAGTGGGTATATCTGTGCCTAAAGGACTTGAATCAGAAATTAGATTTTTTAAATTACAAAATTAGTACCTTTTTCAAAGTTTCTACAGTAATTCTGATATCTTCCTGGGTGATGCCGTAATGTGTAACCATACGAAAACGATTAGGGCCGGTACTTAAAAACTTTATCCCCTTTTCGTTCATCCTTTTCAACAACTCTTCTGAAGAAATTTTATCTGTGGCGAGATCAAAATACACGATATTGGTCTTGACTTTATCGAGGTCGATACACAATTCAGGTATCTGGCTTATACCTTCAGCGAGCAGTCGTGCATTATCGTGGTCTTCTTTAATCCGTGGTATCATATCTTCTAATGCAACAATTCCTGCTGCAGCGATGATGCCAGCCTGACGCATTCCGCCACCAAGCATCTTTCTGTATCTCCTTGCCTCTTTTATGAATTCCGCTGTTCCGCAGACAACAGAACCGACCGGTGCTGAGAGCCCTTTGGAAAGGCAGAAACTCAGTGAATCCACATTTCTGGTTAAATCTTTCACATCAACATTTAGTGCCACAGCGGCATTGAATATTCGGGCACCATCAAGGTGAACCTTGAGATTGTACTTACGTGCAAGGTCGCATACCTCATTTGTGTATTTTACACTCAGGGGCGAGCCATAACAGCGATTATGAGTATTTTCAATACAGATGAGGCGCGTTCTCGGATAGTGGATATTGTCGCTCCTTATTGCGGATTCAATCTCACTTAAATCCATCGTTCCATCTTCCAGATTTTTTACGGTATGAGGATGAATTCCACCGAGGGCTGAAATTCCACCGACCTCGTTTAAGAAGGTATGGGACAGATCACCAAGGATGACTTCATCACCCCTTCTGCAATGGGTCAATATGGAAACGAGATTACCCATAGTACCACTGGTGACGAGTAATGCCGATTCCTTACCCATTATTTCTGCAGCAATATTTTCCAGACGTCTTACCGTGGGGTCTTCTTCGAATACATCATCACCAAGTTCGGCATCGAATATTGCCTTACGCATCCGTGGTGTGGGCAGGGTTACTGTATCACTTCTCAGGTCTATTATTTTCATACAGTTTTTTCTTTACCAGTCCAGCAATATGTACAAAGAGATTCTCCAGGTAATCCTGTGGCTGCTATCATATCTTCAAGTCTCTGGTAATGGAGTGAGGTTACATTAAGGTCTTTTTCCATCCATCTCAACATCTTTTTATATTCCTTTGTAGTCGGGTCAAGATAAGGTGTGATGTCTTCGGGATGTTTCCCAAGATTTTCCTTTAGAATCCTTCTGGCAAAGAGTTCATCAAGGGTGCGGGTGGAGAATAGAAATTTGCAGGGAAACATCAATGCCGGGCAGGCTGGTCGCACATGGATTTCTTTTGCTCCGGCATTCCAAAGTTTAACCAAAAGAAAATTCTTCAACTGGGTACCCCTAACGATAGAATCCTCGGTTATTACAATTTTTTTGTTTTTTATCAATGCATCAGCCGTGATTTGTTTCATTAAAGCGATGAGATCCCTTGTTTGCTGAGAGGGTGGAATATAGCTCCGTGCCCAGCCCGGTGTATATTTCAATAAAGGAATTCTTACCGGAACCCCTGATTCACAGGAATATCCATGGGCATATGCAGTTCCTGAATCAGCAATCCCGGCGACCATATCGACCTTCACATTGTCCCGGCGAGCAATGAACCTTCCTGATTCTTCTCTGAATTCTTCAACATTTTTCCCTTCGTACTCTGAAGCAGGAAAACCGGTATAGACGAATAAGAAGGTGCATATCCTTAAGTCATTATGGGGCTTTTTTATCTGCTCTATTCTGGATGGAGTTAATAACAGGATTTCACCTGGTCCAAGGAACTTTCTCGTTTCAAAGCCCAGATTTTTGAATGAGCAGGTTTCGGAAACGACAATTTTATCATCACCCCGGGTTGCAAGGACGAGCGGTGTCCTTCCGTATTTATCCCGCACCGCGTAAATTCCCTCCTGTCCGAGAAGTAGAAAAGAGATGGAGCCCTGGATCTGGCTGAACATATATTCAATGCCGTCAATCAGATCCTTCCCTTTGTTTATCAACTCGGCAACGAGTTCACACTGGTTTACTCTGCCATCGTACATTTCAGAAAAGGTTGTGCCTTCAGCAATCAGCCTTTTAGCAAGGATATTCTGATTTTCTATATAGCCGGTGCCACAGATTGCATATTCACCAAATTTCAACCGGATGATAAGGGGCTGGGTGTCACGATCGCTTATAACTCCGATTCCTGCATATCCTTTCATATTGAGAAAATCAATATCGTCATAAAAGCGCGATTTGAATTGGGCGCGGGCAATGCTGTGAATTTTTTTTGTTATCTTCTTACCGTCGAATATGGCGATACCACCATACTCAGTTCCCAGGTGTGAGTGATAGTCGGTTGCATAAAAAAGTGTCTCTTTGCAATCGTTTTTAGCAATTATGCCGACAATTCCGCTCATAGTTTATTATATTTAATCAAATTGGTTTTGCAAGTTTGAGATATCAGCGGAAATAAAGGTCTTCACGCCGCTGTTTAAAAATATCATTGTGAGGTGTTACCCTTTTATCACAAGCGAGTTTGGGGTCGATCTCTATTACTTTTACACACTCTTCGTCGTTTACCCTTATCAAAATCTTTCCGTCTGGTGCTACAATCTGACTTTTTCCAATGAATGATAGTTTTTTCACCCCCCGGTCATCAGAACCAATTCGGTCTGCAAGGATAGTGAAAATACGATTCTCAATTGAGCGTGTCACCATGGCATCAGGACAATAATGGAGGACGAGGTTTGATGGCAGGACAACGATCTGGGCACCTTTCAGGGCAAGGGTTCTGGTCGCCTCAGGATATATATAATCAAAGCATATCAGGATGCCGATTCTGACATTTTTGTATTCAAAGACCTGATATGGAAGGTTACCGCGATCGAATATAAACCATTCTTCGTAAAAAAGATGTGTTTTGCGATAGAGTCCTTCGATACCATCAGGTGTCATGAGGATTGCTGAATTGTAGATGCTGGTGCCATCTTTTTCGGCAAATCCATACACAATAGCACATCCTTTTTTCTCACAGAGTTTTCTGACGAATTTGGAGGTCGGCCCATCATCCTTTTGTTCTGCCATTACATTGAGTTCTTCTCTATTGAGAAATAGGTAGCCGGTATTGAAAAGTTCTGGTAAAACAAAAAGATCCGCATCTGTATCTTTCAAAAGCGTTTCTACTTTTTCAAAGTTTCTTTCTTTTTGACCGAATAGTGGACTGAACTGGATAAATCCTACTTTCACAGGTACCTTGAAAGCGACCTCAAACGCACGCCAGAGAGTATTTTTTTAAAAGACAAGACCTGGAGTATTTCACCATTTTTTTTAATGATACCGACCATATATTCACCCGGTTTGACGATATCAGGATAGGGAATTATTCTATCCGAGGAGAATATGCCATGGATTTTTTCAGTTTTGAAGCCGATTAAGATTTTGTTTATTTCTGAGACGATCACCTCAAAATTCTGGTTACTTTTTATACCCAGGAATTGAGGCAGATCAAATATCAATAATTTTTCTCCGCGAAGTAAACACCATCCTAAGATGTTTTTAGGTAGTTTTTCATCTGCTGTTATAGTCTTTGGCCGTATTACTTCTTTTATTTCGCTTATGCTGGTTGCGATTGTGATCTTTCCGATTTGATAATACAGATAGTAATTCATTTCTTCAGATCGCTTATTATGGTATTCAGTTTTACAACAATCTGGGTGAGGAGCTGGGCTGTGGAGGTAAATTGTTCCATTGATGCTGTTTGTTCTTCTACTGCTGCAGAAACTTCTTCAGTTGCGGCAGCGGTATCTGCAGCCACCTGTGCCACCTGCTCAACTTTTTTAACGAGTTCTTTGGTATGGCTCAACTGGTTGGCGGCGGCTTCATTTATCCTGCCGACCATATCGGTCACAAGATTTACAGCCTTTACTATACCGGTGAATTCTTCTTCAGTCTGACTTGCCGAAATATTGGCTTCATCAATCTTTTCTCTTTCCAGATTTAGGAGATTATTGAGTTCTTGAGTCGTTTTGTTTATTTCAAATATTAAATTTTCTACTATGGTTGAGGAGCGCTGGGTCTCATTGGCAAGATTTCTTATTTCATCAGCGACCACTGCAAAGCCTTTACCCTGTTCACCAACGCGGGCTGCCTCAATCGCGGCGTTGAGTGCAAGGAGATCGGTTTGTTCAGTTATCCCACGTATAATATCGACAATTTTTTTAATCTCCGTAGCCTGTTCGCGGAGTTTCGCCATTTTTTCTTCAATATATCTTGTCTGTTCAAAAATATCTCTAAGGATCTTCGCCTGCTGACTTGTGAATTCCAATCCTTTTTTTGCTGATTCTGTTGTTCTTCGTGATGAAACATTGGCCATCTTTACCTGGGATGAGATTGAAGTTGTGAGATTATCTAGTTCTTCTATTGACCGTGCAATAGCCGTTATCGCCTCAGATTGATCCTGGGCACCTTTCGCAATATGCTGAACTGTGGATGAAACTTCCTGCAGGGAGGCATTCATCTCTTCTGATGCAGAAGAAAGGTCTTCAGCAGAATTTCTTATTTCCTTACTCAGATTTTCTATTTCTTCCATGGAGGTACCGGTCCTGACGAAAAATTCTCTAAAGGTTTCATAAAGATTTTTTAAAGAGGGCAGGATATTGAGATATATTGTCTGAGGGGATTTTTCGGTGATGCCTTGTTTTAATTGTATAACGATGGCGTTGAGGGAAATAAAGATGATAGTGCTGATAAAACAGGAAATTGCCAGCAGGATTGCCAGCATCAGGAGTAGCTGAGTGGATGATGCCGATGATAGCAAAAGTGCAATAAAGCCAGTAGGAGCGAAAAATGATAATGTACTTTCCAATACGAAATGATAACCAGCTGCCCTGTAACCAGCAAATACAATCCTAACAAAATGATAGAGAATAATCCCAGCAAGAAGTCCGGTTAGGATGCCGTAGATTAAAAGTAATAAAAGAGACCGCTCTGGTGCAGGGAATAGTAGTCCACAAATGAGCAATGCAAGAAATGTCGTTATAAAAGTTAATCTAAATATTCCTTTTGGTGAATTTTTAAAACCATAAAAAAGATTGTATACAGCCACCAGTACAGTCAAAACGAGATAGGCAAGATAATTTTCTCTAACCATCATCAATCTATTTGCTACCGGTAAAAACAGAAGAGTCTGGATAAGAAATCCGGATAAAGCGAATGGATATTTATTTATCTTCATTCTCAGACCTCCGTTCGGTAATAGTTTTAAGGGCTTGTTCTAACTTTATAATCCCGAACAATCTATTCTTATATTCAATTATACCTTCAAGAAATTTTTGCTCATCATGGGTGAAACAATCGGGCAGGGGAAAGAATTGACACTCTGAAGATCTGATTATTTCAATGTCGGAATCGACCAAATAACCGGTTTTCCCCTCTGAGGATTGGGTAATTATACATACTGGAAAATCAGTTTTATCAGATGCAAGATTTAATAGATTTCTCAGGTTTACAACCGGGATTGTTTCGCCCCTTAAGTTTATCACGCCTTCAAAAAATTCAGGAAGGTGGGAGACTGTCATGATAGCAAAATCGTGTAAAATTTCAAAGATTGAATCAAGGTCAACACAATATGACTCCTGGGCCACTGAAAATAGTGCAAAAGCCCTCTCTTGAGGAATATCTTTTTTTGTTTCTGGCTTAATATCGGATGTTAATTTTTCTGCCGGCACATCGGTATTTATTCTTTTCAAATCATCGCTCCTTCTTTAAGTTTGGCTTCAATGAGAAAATCGATTTCAATTTCATATTTTAATTATCTATAAAATTTTGCTATTGTCAAGCAAGACTTTTTTTTGACTTCTATCCACTTTTTATGAATTGAAAAACCAAGAATATCATTATTTCTTGGCGTATGAGTATTGAAGGGTGAAAAATAGACTGCCGCCTGGACATTTTTAGTTTAAAGAACCACAAATCTTCTGCTTTCCATCAGGGGTATTGAGGGGGATTATAAAAACCTTGTTAAATACCTGCATCCTGCCCATAAACCAATTATCATTTTATTCCAGCGCTTGAGATTGCTTAACAAAAAAATAAAAAAAAAGTAGGGCAAACCTTCAGGTTTGCATTAAAACTCAGGGCTAAAGCCCTGCCCTACGAGAATATTAAAAAGGCAGCCGCAGGATAAACCTTCAAGTATTCATTACCAAGAGTTCGGACAATACAATTGACAAATTTTGCCGATCGAACTCTTGAAGTTTGCTTTATAGAGTAAACTCTGCCACTACAACTAAAACGAGACATTAGTAATCCACGGTGGTGAATGTTGGGAGTTGTTCTGATTAATTGAGAATGATGTTATCGCAGCCGGGATGTCGCTCCTGCAGAAAAACAAAAGCAATTAAACTGAAAAAGTGGAGTGGGGTCAGAAATTTTTTACATCTGTTATGTGTTGAATAATCAATTCAAAGTTGACAGTTTTATTGCTATCAATATAATCTTCAGTGGATTGCCAGGGCAGAAGGATTTTTAAAATTCCAGTGTTTTTACTGATCGTTGCTGGAATAATAGCCCGTCTTTCTCAGTATCTTTTCAATCGTTCTCTGACCGAAGGTGAAGCCCCGCTGGCATTAAATATCATAAGCCGTTCCTATCCTGAATTGCTCAAGCCCCTTGATTATAACCAGGCTGCACCGATTGGTTTTCTTTTTATCGAGAAGTTCTTCGTCAATATCTTCGGTAATAATGAATTCGCCTTGAGATTTTTCCCATTTGCTACCGGCTTGCTCTCCATCTTTTTATTTTGCGAAATTTTAAGATTTACGGTTGGCTTTAGAACGGTCGTATTTGCCATTGTTTTTTTTATTATTAACGACCATCTCATCTATTTTTCTTCAGAGGTAAAACCATACTCGAGCGATGTCTTCTTTTCCCTTCTTTTGCTGATGCTGGCAATAGAAGTCACCAGAAAGGATTTTAGGGCTGACACGCTCATCTACTTTAGTATCGGTGGAATCTTTTTTCTCTGGTTTTCATTCCCTGCTGTCTTTGTCTTTGCAGGATTGTACCTGGTTTTATTCTATCTAACAATTAAAAACAAAAGATTCAACTCACTCCTTGTGATGCTTGTGACTGGATTTTTGTGGTTATTGAGTCTGATTTCAAATTATACAATCTGCCTTCGCCATTATGCCTTCAGTAAAGGGCTCCTTGAATTCTGGCATGCAAATTTCATTCCTTTTCCACCTTCTTCATGGAATGACTTTTATCAGATTTTTTATCTAATGATCAGGGCTTTTAAAAATCCCGGAGGCTTTTCTATTTACGATATGATTCTTGCGATATCCTGTTTTATTGTGGGCGTGGTCTTTTTCTATCGCCGTTACAGGTTTTATTTTTTATTATTTATCGCGCCACTTTTGATGACGATTCTGGGTTCAATTTTAAAACTCTATCCATTCGAAGGCCGGGTAATACTTTTTCTTGCCCCGGTTTTGATAGTCTTTGTTGCGATGGGTATTTCCCTGATATATGAATTATTAAAATATAACTCCCGGTTAATGGCGATATTGTTCTCCATGATTTTATACATACATCCCGGAGCGATTGCACTTAAACACTTCATCAGACCAAGGGCACCAGAAGAGTTGAGACCGGTGCTGGAATATTTTATTAAAAATAAAAGGGAAGGGGATAAGGTCTATATTTATTATGGTGCTGCCAATGCCTTCAGATATTATCAGACCCGGTTTCCCGTGCTTAACAGTGATGTCATCTATGGTATTGAAGCACGTCATAACTGGACTGAATATTATCTTGATATTGAGCGGCTCAAAGGCAGTAAAAGGGTGTGGTTTTTATTTTCCCATGTAGCCACTCATTTTGGTGTTGATGAAGAGAGATTATTTCTTACCTATCTTGATATTACAGGTAAAAAGATTGAATCTTTCACTGTACTGGGTGCGTCAGCCCATCTTTATGACCTTGGTGATTAACCTGAGTTTTTAATATAAAATATAATGAGCACCTGGTACCTTTTCTACACCTTGACTTTTGAGATAAAATAAATAGAATATTCCATGGAAAGATTCAGTAAAGGTATAATCGGGGCCTTAATCGCAGGGGTGATTGGAATTTTTTTAGCTGCCTTTGGTTTCTGGCGCACATTATTGATAATTTTTCTGGTCATAATCGGATTTCTGATAGGAACTTACTGGGAAATACGAAAAAAAGAATAACATTAAAATATTGAAAACGGCTGGGGAATGAATGTCAGAACCAATATCAGAAGCGCAATTATCGCATAAATTTTTTCTTTCCGGGAAAGGGGTGTTATTGCATCCTGTATCAATGGTTCGCGGCGTGCCAGGATGAATGCAAGCAGACCCCATATTATCCAGCCCTGCCACAAAATTCCAAAACCAATAAGGCATATCATCACCGGTAGATATAGTTTTTTCTGGTTTTTTAATAGAACACTATAGGCGATGTGACCACCATCAAGTTGACCAATTGGCATTAAATTCATTGATGTAACAAGAAAACCAATCCAGCCGGCAAAAGCCATGGGATGCAGGAAGATATCAGAGCCTTCGGGTATTACCGGGTGTATAATCCGGGCAAGTATATAAAACAGCAGGGAATCACCGAGCCTGAGATAGTTTCCGGTAGCAGGGGCTGGCCTCACTTCAGATAATCCAAGACCAAAGATTGAAACTAATAGGGCAATCAAAAATCCTGAGAATGGACCAGCCATACCGATTCTCAATAGTGCCCTCCTCGAAGGGACAATCGATTTCATTCTGATGATGGCACCAAAAGTGCCCAGAAAATGGAAAGGTACAGGGATAAAATAAGGGAGACTGGTTACCAGACCATATTTCTTTGAGACAAAATAGTGTCCAAGTTCATGGAATGTGAGAATTGCCATGATTGAGAAAGAAAAGGGTATTCCCAGCGTGATGTCTGAAAAATTCTCTAATGGATTTCCACCGCTATTGAATGAGCCTGCAAGAAGGGTTGTGAAAATAGTGGCAACAAAAAGTAATACATTCAACCATATTCTTGGTTTATCCACAACTTCTGGCATCGGTCCCAGCATCACTTTGTGGTATATTCCTTCCTGACTGAAGAATGGTATATATCCGTATTCTTTACAGAATGCCTTTATCTCTTCTATTGTCTTTTCCACTGGCTCATATAATCTTCCATAGGCAATTAAACTTTGACCAAGAGGGATCGTTTCTAATACAAACATCTTTGTCTGGAGATAATCAATGGTTTCCTGATGCATCTCCACTCCCTTTTTTATTTTTCAAATACATCAAAAGGAGGATTATATCCACCGGGCCAACCCCCTGTATCCTCGATGCCTGGTCTAAATTTCGCGGTTTTGTTTCTTTAAGTTTCGATTTTGCTTCATTAGAGATTCCCTTCACGAGATTGTAATCAAAATCTTCAGGTATTTCAATATTTTCCATCTTTTTCAACCTTTCAATCAAATCCAGTTCCCGTTTTATGTACCCTTCGTATTTTACTTCAATCTCGGTCCTGAACCATATCCTTTCGCTTTTTGAGTCCTGGAGGAAATATTTGATATCCTGCCAGTGGATATTCGGCCTTTTTAGTACCTGTAAAAGACTTACACCACCTGTTTCGTCAGATACGGGCGTTTCATTCTTGCTAACCAGTAGAGTATTGATTGCTTCAGGCTTCACAATCGTTTTCTTCAGTGACTGGAGTGTATCATCAATCGCCTTTCTTTCATTCAGCACTCTTTCATAAAATTCTTTATCAACCAGTCCAAATTCCACTCCATAATGCATGAGCCGTTCATAGACATTGTCGATGCGTAAAAGGAGTCTATGTTCAGCAAGAGATGTGAACATACGATAGGGTTCAAGGGTATTTTTGGTGACGAGGTCATCAATCAAGACACCGATATATGCTTCATATCTTTTTAATACAAATGGTTCTTTACCCTTTAATTCTAAAACTGCGTTTATACCTGCAATAAATCCCTGAGCCGCAGCCTCTTCATAACCAGATGTCCCATTTATTTGACCTGCACAATAAAGCCCTTTTATTAATTTTGTCTCAAGTGTTGGGTATAACTGGATAGGGTAGATGAAATCGTATTCCACCGCATAACCAGGTCTTGTGATTATTGCCTTTTCAAGTCCGGGTATTGAATGGAGTATCTCAATCTGGACATCATAGGGCAGTGATGTTGATAGACCATTGAGATAATATTCCCCTGATTCATAGCCTTCAGGTTCAACAAATATGATGTGGGAATTCCGGTCAGGAAAACGCACCACCTTGGTTTCTATTGAAGGACAATATCGCGGACCGATACCGGTGATTCTACCTGTATAGAGTGGTGAACGGTCAAGATTTTTATTGATGATATCATGGGTTCTGGTATTCGTTCTTGTGATATAACAGGGTAATTGATTTATGCTTAAATTCAAGGTGCGGTATGAATATGGTTCAACTTGTTCTTCACCATTCTGTATATCCATTTTTGTTAAGTCCACAGAATTTTTTGCAATCCTGGGTGATGTTCCTGTTTTCAATCTGCCGAGGTTGAAACCGAGTTTTCTCAAAGAATCGCTAAGACTAACTGCCTTCGGTTCTCCAAGCCTTCCACCAGAATATGTTTCAAGTCCGATATGCATCAGCCCGTTTAAGAATGTGCCCGTTGTTAAGATGAGTGCCCGCGCATAATATTCATTTCCGATGTTTGTTCTTATCCCCTTGACTGCACCGTTTTCAGTCAGGATTTCAATCCCCTCTTCCTGTTTTATTGTGAGATTTTTTTGTCTGATGAGCGTATGCTGGGCTTCCTGTTTATAACGAGCACGGTCATTCTGCGTTCGTGGTGACCAGACTGCGGGTCCTTTGGAGCGATTGAGCATGCGGAACTGGACCATGGTCTTATCTGCAAGGAAACCGATCTCACCACCGAGGGCATCAATTTCTTTAACCAGATGCCCCTTTGCAAGACCACCGATTGCTGGATTACAGGACATCTGTCCGATATTGTCAATATTTAGGGTTATTAAAAGGGTATTGAAACCAGACCGGGCAGATACAAGGGATGCTTCTATTCCTGCATGACCGCCACCGATTACGATTATATCGAATCTTTCTGAATAAGCCACATATAATAATAAATACAATAAAAGAAAAATCAATAACTAAGTTGATATGGTCTTTACTGGTTGATGATTAAAAATGAAACTTTTTGCATCCTTTTTTCGTATCACTTAATGATGAAACACTCAGAGATAGAGATACTCATGCATAAGAAACTTGATGGGGAAATAGACGAATATGAAAACGAGATACTCATCCAGCATCTAAGGGTTTGTCCAGAATGCCAGAGATATTTTAATGAACTGGTTCGGGTTTGTGAAGAAATTTTCGGTCTTAATGAATTCTTTCCAGGGATTGATTTCAACAACCGGGTATTATCGGCAATCGGCATCAGAAAGAGAAAATACTGGTATAAACTAATCCCTGTGTTTGGCCTTTTATATTTAGCAGGAATTGCTTTTATAGTCTTCACTCCATTCCTTAACCTCGTTTTCTCCCGGATAATTATATCGATACCCGGTGTGTTGAATATCTTAGATAAGGTCAAACCATTTGGAATATGGTTATTTAATATCCTTTCGGCTTTTCTCCATTTCAATGGCGGAAGGATATTATACAGTTTTATCATGGTTATGATTTTATTTTATTTCTTTGGCAAACTATTAACAAAAAAGGAGGTATTATGCCATCAATAAATTCAATTATCGTATTCATACTCCTCTTATTAATGGTGCCGGGAAATTCCCTTATATTGAAATCCGGCAATGATGTATGTATAGGCTCAGAAGACACAGTGATAGATGATGATATTATCGCCCTTGGTCGCTCAATAAATATTAAGGGTACTGTAAACGGGGATGTATTTGCCCTCGGTCAGATGGTTGATATTAAAGGTAAGATAGATGGTTCAGTCATTACCAGTGGTTCAGAGATAAAGGTTCAATCCTCAGGTATAAGGAGTTTAATTGCATTCTGTGGACGGCTCGATTTAGAAGGAATCTTTGACCACAATCTCATTTTCTTTGGTGGAGAACTGAATACAGATAGTTCATTTTTGATTAAGAAAGACCTTATCGCTTATGGGGGAGAGGTTGATCTGGAAGGGGCCGTTAAAGGGAAAATTAAAGGTAGTGCTGGAAGATTTAATATCGGAGGAGAAATACAGAAAGGACAGATTGAAAGTGATGAGGTAAATATAAAATCTAACGCGGTCGTGAAAGGTGATTTGACTGTTAAAGGTAAAAAGGAGCCGAGAATTGAATCTGGAGCAAATATCACGGGCAGGATTAAATTCGAAAAGGCAGGAGAAAAGTCCGCAGCCGGTAAGAAAGGCACAGGTTTTGTAAAGATCTTAAAGACGGTTTTCTTTATAGGCAAGATAGTTATCGGCATCATACTCATCGCCCTTTTCCAGAAACATTTCAAAAAGATGAATGTAATTCTGAGAGACTCCACCTGGAAGAGCCTCGGTTCTGGATTTTTAACGATCATTGTCCTGCCGGTAGCAATTGTGATAACATTAGCAACGATTATCGGGATTCCAGTTGCAATCTTTGGCATTTTTGTTTTTCTCACTTTTGTTTACCTGTCTTCAATAATCTTTGCTACAGGTTTTGGTGAATGGTTGATTAAATTGATAAAGAAAGAAGGCGAGATTTCACCTTTTGTTTCTTTCATTGCCGGTCTTGTAATAGTCACCCTTGCCAGTATGATTCCTTATCTCGGTTTCTTTATCCGCCTTGTGGTCCTTTTCATGGGTACCGGAATGATTGTAATCCTGCTTCGTAAATTATGGCTCGATTCATTAAAAACCCTGGAGGAATAATGAATAAAGGGTTACTGGTCATTTTAATCTGTTCCAGTGGATTACTTGCACTCGATTACGAATCAGAATTCTGTGCCCGCACTTTTTCAGACGATTTTTATTTGAAATCCACTGATACACTGAGGGAAGATGTTTCGGTGCGTGGTGGAAATGCAACTATAGATGGTGTTATAAAAGGTGAACTTGCAGTCATGGGTGGTTCTGTAATGATAAGGGGTATGATAGATGGAGATGTGGCAGTGATGGGTGGACGGATTGAGAATTATGGTATAATAACCGGTGATGCCGGAGTGGCTGGCGGGTCGATCAAAAATAGAGGCAAAATAGAAGGTGATATTGCAGTTGCCGGTGGTACCGTTGAACTTGATTCTGGTTCAGTTGTGGAAGGCGATATTGCAATCGTTGGTGGAAGCGTGGAGCGCTCTGACCATGCAATAGTAAAGGGAGAGATAACTGCCATTGAAATAGGTAAACTTGATAAGGTGATGCCCAGAATCAGCAGGTTACTGAAATTGAAAGACAGGTATAATTTAATTCAAAACGGGTTTCTGCTCGGTTCTTTTGCATTTATTTTTGTAACATATTTACTCGGTCTTTTATGTTTTTTAATCTTTCCTTCAGGTGTAGAAAAAATTTGTAACCGCATTAGGAAGAATATCTGGATAGGAATCGTCATTGGAATTGGTATCCAGATATTGTTTGTTCCCTTGATTATTCTCTTTGTGATTTCCCTCATTGGTATTCCGATAATACCTGCTTTCCTGCTTGCAATATTCATCGGTGTAATCTTTGGGTTATCTGCATTCTCTATTATTATTGGTGAAAAAATAGTTTCAGGGTTAAACTGGCGGGTCGAAAGTAAGATCGGTCTTTTCACAATCGGTTACATTGCCACGATGATTATTCTAATTATAGGCACACTCTTGAAAAAAATCGGGTTTGTCGGGATATTCATCTGGATACTGGGAATTACCATTTTATATGTTGCTTCCACAATCGGACTGGGTAGTGCTTTATATGCACTGATAAAAAAGAAGGACTGATTACATAGAGAATTTAAAACCTTTTTCCCGGAATAATTTAATACAGATATCAACAATTTTTTCATCAAATTTAATTCCCTTGTCTTTACTAATATCACCGAGTGCCTGGTCCAAACCCAGGGCCGCACGATAAGGACGATGGGACATCATTGCTTCTACGATATCAGCAACACAGAGGATTTTTGCCTCAAGCATTATCTTATCACTGGTCAAGCCATCAGGATAGCCTGAGCCATCATTTTTTTCATGATGCTGTAATACAATCTCGGGAATAGGCCAGGGAAAATCGACCGGTTTTAAAATTTCAAATCCTACCTGGGAATGGGTTTTGATTATTTCAAATTCTGCAGGGGTAAGCGTGGTGGGTTTGGCAAGGATTTCTGCAGGAACATATATCTTCCCGACATCATGTAATAGAGCAGCTATTCTCAAATAGTTAATCATGTCTGCAGGAAGTCCCATCTCTTCTGCAATCGCACAGACGAGCTCGGAAACCCTGCGTTGATGACCGGCAGTATAGGGGTCGCGTTTCTCCACTGCTGAAGCAAGGGCTGTGACTGTGCCATGAAGGATTCTATCCAGTTGCTCATAACTCTTTTTTAATTCCTGGTTTGCCTTAAAGGTTTCGGTCACATCCCGTGCTACACCAAGAATTCCAGTTGGTTTCAAATTCTGGTCTCTTAGAAATTTAAACGTCGTTTCTGCCCACAGCATAGTGCCATCTTTACACTTTACCTGCAGGACTGCAGAGCGGGTTCTATTTAAATCCTTTACAGGTAATCCCTCAATCTCAAGTTCATGTTTTAACATCTTCATTGCTTCAACGTATGATTCGGGTGTTAATAATTTTTCAATTCCATTCCTTAGTAATTCAGAAATTTCATAACCGAGAACCCTGATTGAAGGGCTGACGAATGTAAATTTCAAATCCATATCAAGTATAAAGATGACTTCAGTGATATTATCTGTAATTAGTTTTAATTGTTCACGACTTTTTATTAAATTTTCTCTTGTCGTTTCATGTTCAGTTATATCACGGGCAATGCCGCACAGACCCCAGATATTTCCTTTTTCGTCATATAATGGAACTTTAATTATATGGAATTTAAACTTCTGTGAACCAATTATTCGCTCTGCAAAGATTTCAAGCACTTCACCATTCAGCACTCTTTTATCTTCATTTCTTATTTCTTCAGCCATTTGCGGTTCATAGAAGTATGTGTCATCCTTACCGATGATTTCCTCGCATGGCATTTTGAATAATTTTGCAACACATTTATTAACCATAATATATTTCAGGGATTTATTTTTTATAAAGATACAATCCCTTGCTGAATCAAAGACTGCACGGAAAAGCTCTTCACTCTGTTTCAATTTATTCTGTATCAGTTTTCTTTCGGTGATATCACGTACCAGTGCCAGCAGATAAATACCATCAGGAAGCTCAAACTTTCTTAAACTTACTTCAGCATCGAATAATGAACCGTCAGGTCTTCTGTGCCGCCATTCAAAAAACATGGGCTTGCCTTCAAGGGCTTCATCCATTAATTTAATTGCCTTTTCTTTCGAGTTCTGTCCATCGGGTTGTATTTCCGGTGAATGATCATAAGGATACGTGCCGATAATTTCTTTATACCCGCAGCCAAAAATTTCAAGTGCCTTCTTATTACATTCTACAAATTTATAGTCTTTTAAAATCATAATACCATCACCGGCACTTTCAAAAAGTGTTTGATATTTTGCTGATATCCCTGCAAATTTCTGCAAAAAGTGTTTTGTATAATTTTGTAAAACGATTTTATCTATAGCCAGAGATGGAATTTTTGATTTTAAACGACGATTATTTATATCTTCTATTAAGTGTTTGAGTTCAGTAACGAATTCAGTCGCGGGTAATGTATTATCCAAGACCCCATCTGCACCGAGATTTTCAAGATATACCATTTCTTTTTCATCAATCTTCCCCGGAACACAGACTATAATCGGGATGTTTTTTGTCTTTTCATTCATTTTCACCCGATAACAGAACTGTAGTCCGTCAAGGACTGGCTGAAGGATTCCACTGATGATCAAATCGTATCCATCTTGAGTAAGAATTCTGAAGGCATCAACACAATTATTCGTTTCAATCACTTCATGCCCTTCTTCATGAAGCGAATTTTTTATTGCCTGCCTTGTGATTTCATTATCATCAAGTACGAGTATCTTCATAAAAAAAGCCTCCTTACGGGGCCACCTCCTACTTAAAGTATATTCAAGATTTCCAAAAAATCAAGAGTTTCATATACTGAGTCCTCTCTAATTATCTTTTTGATTTTCTGCCATTGTAGGGCAAGGCTTTAGCCTTGCAAGTGTTAATCCATCCCATGTAGGGCAAGGCTTTAGCCTTGCAATCACAAGAATTTGTAAGGTATTAATACTGAGCGTCATTGTGAGCCCCGAGCAAAGCGATGGGCGTGGCAATCCCATGCGTTTCAGCAACAGATGGGATTGTTCCGTCGCTTCGCTCCTCGCAATGACTATAAAGGGTATGAATTGCTTTGTCGCCTCGCTACTCCTCTTATCTTGACTTTCAACCACGATTGATTAATATTATTTTAATGTTCACAGGCAACATCTATCTTTTTGTTTTCTGTATCCTTTTAAAAGCACAGGACCCGTTGGGTAAAGATATATCCGGTGACGAACAGACCGGTATCGTGAATCAATTTTTAAACGCACCGATTGTAGTCAGGGTGATTGATGATAAGGAAAGTGCTATCAGTAATGCTAAAGTAATTTTTTCTGTCCTGAAAGAACCGCATATGAATTCGATTTCAAAAAGATTTGCTATACTACAGCCAGAGACTACTTATACGGATAAGGATGGTTATGCAAAAACCTTTTTAAAACTCGGTGGTAGTGCTGGTGATTATTATATCCTTGCTCGCCATAAAAACGACTCGGTCATATTCCATTTTGTAGCCAAGGAAGAATCCTGGCTTTTTATGATGTTTATATCTATTATTGGAGGAATGGCACTGTTTATTTTTGCCTTGAATTACGGAAGCAAAGGGCTGGTCAGGGGCTTTGGTACCAGAACCAGGGATTTGTTGTTTAATCTTACCGGCAATCGTATTACTGCGGTATTGAGCGGGTTTATTGCAACCCTTATATTCGGTTCCTGCACTGCGACGGTTTCGCTTTTAACCCGGTTTGCTTCTGCAGGAATTGTGCAGTTATTTCCTGCTCTTGCTGTAATACTTGGTGCTAACATCGGTTCCACGATAACAGTCCAGCTGCTTGCTTTTAATATTCTAAACTACGCACTTTTGATTATGGCCATTGGTGTTTTTCTGTGGCTTTCATTCCCTGGATTGCGCAATCTGGCACAATTCGTATTTGGTGTTGGATTGATGTTTTTTTCGCTTAAAATAATCTCAACTGGAATCGATGATGTAAAATATATGCCTGATTTTACTACAATAACTATGTATCTTAAAAACAATTATCTGTTTTCACTTCTGACCGGTATGGTTGCTGCCTTCATATTCCGTTCTGCCACGGCTGTAATCGGGCTCGTTCTCGTTTTAACACTTGAATCAGCAATATCATTTCTTCCCGCACTCAATCTGGTCCTGGGTGCAAATCTCGGTGCTACTATCTTCCCGATAATCATTTCGGATTCAGTAACAGCACGCAGGATTTCAATAGGAAATTTTATTTTTAAAATGGTGGGGTTGCTTTTATTTGTAATTATTTTCAATTTAATAAAATTCCTGCCGGAGATGGGAGGGCCAAGGGAAGTTGCTATCTTTCACACACTTTTTAATGTTGTCATCGCAGTGATTTTTCTACCGTTTCTCTACCCCTATAGCCAGTTTTTAAAATTTCTTGTCCGCGAGACAAGACAGGAAATACTCAAGATCCGTAGACTTGACCCGGTATTTCTGGATACGCCGGCTTTAGGACTGAGTCAGGCAACAAAGGAGATTATAGATATGGGATATAAAACAGTAAAAATGCTTGAGGATGCGATGGTTGTCATAGAAAAAAAGGATACTGTTATGAGAAAGAATATAATCCAGGCAGACGATGAGATTGACCAGGCCGAGGAACTTATCACACCCTATCTATCCCGGCTCAATCCAGAAGAGATGGACCAGAAATTGAAGAATATGCAGATTTGCCTCTTAACAATAACCGCTGAACTCGAGCATATTGGTGATGTCATTTCAAAGAATTTGATGAATTATGCCAAAAAACAGATAGATAGTGGTATGGAGTTTTCTCAGGAAGGACTATTGCAGATAAAAGAATTCCACAGGTTTGTTCTGGAGACACTGCGGATGGCAGTCTCCAGTTTGACGACACAGGATATGAAACTGGCGGCTGAGGTATTGAAAAGACGTGAAACAGGGTTGAGGATGGCAAAGGAATTTGAGATAAGGCATATGGAAAGGTTGCATCGAGGATTGAAAGAAAGCCTTGAGACTTCTACAATCCATCTTGATATTCTCAGCGACCTGGAACGGATTAACTTCCATGCTACAGAAATTGGTAATGCAGTTTTGAATTTAAAATGAATTCTAAAAATTATCTTGTTGTCGCAATCATTCTGCTCTTGCTTCTGGGTGTTTTTTTGATATTCAGTATTATAAATAATCAACGCACAATGTTTGCATTTTTTAAAGAGGAAGCCCGTTCTTTTTTAAGTTTAATTGCCCTTGCTCAAGAAAATTCTATCTTTGCTGAAGCCGAACTTGAAGATAAAATTACCGGCCATTTACTCAATATCGTTTCCTATTTAAATGAGATTGGTTTAAGAAAAGAGAATCTGGATAAAATCCGAGAGAATTTTAATCTCAATTCAATCCTGGTTTATGATACTTCGGGCAGAAAAATTATTGCAATTTCCGGCAATCCTTATGAGATTGACTACTCTGGTATTCAAACCGGCACAAAGGTTAAGTATGATTATTTTTCGGTTCTTAACGAAAAATTTATCCGTTTTATCTATCGTTTTGAAAGACTTGTATTTCAAATTGAATTATCCGCAGAGGAGATAAAAAAATTCAGCCAGGAGTATGGTATTGGAAAGATTTTGAACCAGATGGTTGCTAATCCAATCATAAGTTATGTTGCCCTACAGGATTTGGAGGGTATAATATTTGCGACGCCCAATGTCAGACTCCTATCCCGTATAGATAGTGATTCGTCACTTTTAAAGGCATACCAGAGCGGAGAAGAGATAGTCCGGCTGACACACTTTGAAAATAAAAAAGTTCTCGAGATAGCAAGACCGTTCATCGTGGAAAAAGAACTTGTGGGCCTGCTACGCATCGGAATGAATCTTGATACATACCACCAATATGTAAGGAGTACCCATATCCAGCTTATTCTGCTTTTTTTGATTCTTCTCTCGGCTGGCATTGCAATCTTTACCATCTTTATCCGGCATCAGGATTATCAAATGCGTGAACAATTTTTCTCTCATCTCCTCGGTTCAATCGCTGAAGGGGTTTTATTAACCGATGAAAAAGGAAAGATCAAGGGTGTGAACAAGATGTTCAGTAAAATCAGCGGTATTCCTGAATCAGTCATGTATAATCAACCCTATGAAAAAATTTTTCAGCAGGATGAATTTTCAATAAAGCTTGTCAGAGAAACCGGCAAGGCAGTTGAAGAAGAAAAAGAAATCTATCAAAAAATAATAAAGTATGCTACATATCCGCTTTATCTTTCTGGACATAAGTTTACAGGAACGATTTCAATCGTCAATGATATGACTGAGATCCGGGCTATTGAAAAAGAACAACAGGAAAAAGAGCGGTTGAGTTTTTTAGGCAATCTTGTTGCAAATTTTGCGCACGAGATAAAAAATCCCCTCAATGGCCTTGCCATAGCAGCCCAGCGATTAAAAATGGAATTTCCTTCACAGGATGAAGTTTACAATCAACTCGTCATGGCGATAATAAAAGAGATCGATTCCTTAAACCGTGTGGTCAATGATTTTTTAGCCCTTGCCCGACCAAGGATTAAAGGAATGCAGGAATTCAATCTGAGCCAGTTAATCAGAGAGCTCGGGATGTTTATAAAAGAACAGGCAAAGAGTAAAAATGTTCAGTACAGGGAAGAAGTTGATGAAAATGTCATGTTCAGGGGAGATGCCGGGGATTTGAGGCGTGCTGTAATGAATCTTCTTCTGAATGCCCTTGAAGCAGCAGCATCGGTGCCGGGCTCGGATGCTGAGATTGGTATTCAATTAAAAAAAGGTCGTAAGAATATCGCTATCCGGGTTTTTGATAACGGACCAGGCATTCCTCCAGCTTTATTAAAAAAGATATTTGAGCCTTATTTCACAACAAAAAAAGGTGGAACCGGATTGGGTTTATTTATCGCCCGCAAAATAATCCAGGACCACAATGGCACAATTACTGTCCAGAGCAGTCAAAAAAAGGGTACTGTTTTTACAATCATCCTGCCTTTGTGATTCTGCAGAATCATTTATAATAAGGGCAAGCATTATTCAATACAAATTGAATTCCTTTTACACCAGGGTTTTCGTCGTACCGGTCTTTCTAAACTTAACCAGCAGTGCCTTTTCGGTAAATAATCCGTTCACGTGTGGTCATTGAAAATTCCAGGAGAGCATGAATCTATGGGTGATTCCTAACCTGCCATAGGGTGCAACACCATAATCAATTCCCAATCTATTTATTAGAATTCCTAACCCTGCGCGCAGCCCTGATAGACCATCGTAGTCCGGTCCACTTCTGTAGCCGGTGCGCAGTGCAAGAATCTGTCTGAACCAGTATTCAAAGCCCAGACCAAAGCCCAAATTATCACCATTGGATACGATTAAATCGTTGACGAAATTGAATTCTTTAATCGTGTATTTCCAGCCTGCACGCATAATCATCGGCAGAGGAAAACTTTCACGATCTAATTTTATTGATGTTCCGAGATTGGAGAGAGATAATCCCAGACCCAGTCCTTTAACCGGTGGCTCATGAACCATCCCGATGTCAATACCGAATCCACCTGTAGAAAGGCTTTCATTCTTCTCGCTTAAGAATTTGAAAGCAAAACCGACCTGTATATTCTTGAGTCTCATGCCATATCCTGAACTCACCGACCAGTCTGTGGCACTGAAGTAATAACCTGGAATTGTGTCTCCTCTTATCGTTATACCCTGAATAGAACCAGAACCGACGTAATTGAAGGCGAGACCAAAAGTTCCTATGTTTTGAATGTTGAATCCACAGGCAAAATATTCATGATTCATTCCCAGGAGCCATTCGTTATGCATGAAAAGGAGATTGATTTTTTCAATCCGGGAAAGTCCAGCAGCGTTGTAATACAGGGCAGTGGCATTATCAACAAGGGCAACGCCAGCTTCACCCATTCCGATAATCCGCGCATCAACAGGAATTCTCAAAAATGCTGCAGCCGCATCTCCAGGCCCTGCATGTGCAATCCTGATTGCGATGAAAAATAAGATGATTATCTTAATTGAGTGTGCTTTTAATTCCATTACCGCCCCCTATCTTATCACTGATAGTTTACCTTTTTTCACATCACCATCCGGTGCTGTAACTACATATATGTAAATCCCACTGGCTACCCTAGCTGCCCATTTGATGTGGCCATCGCCATCTTCAGTTGCACTGAAGACGAGAGCACCGGCGAGGTCATAGATCTTTACCCGTGCACCAGCAGGCAATCCCTGGAAATGGATTGCATCATGGTCAGGATTCCTGTGGGGTTTGAATGGTATGGGGACAACCCTCAATGAATCAAGGCTTTTCCTTGGTTCAGGACCCCTCAATTTGAAATAGAAAATTTCAGAGGTTGGACCACCAAGCGAGTCCACACCCATTATAGTTACTGAGCCAGTATGTATTCCGGGCGCAATTCCTTCAGGTATCACAATTGCAAGGGTGCAAATTGCTATCTGCCCTACGCCGAGGGCAAATGGAAGTCCGAGGATGAATGTGGTATCCCAGGTGCTGAAAAAGCAAAGTGAATCTACGCGTGAAATACTCGGACCATCGATCGTATCTGGATTATAGAACTGGCTTGTATTGGCGAGGATAAAGCGGCCTTTGGCATAGGGTGAATATGCAGGACCTGCAGGTTGAGTATACAGGTTGATTGTATCATTTTTTACATCAAGTGAGTCATTATCTACATCAATATCGGCAAGTAATTCAACTACC
Source organism: Caldifarciminota bacterium (assembly GCA_026416055.1). Classification (GTDB taxonomy): domain Bacteria; phylum Hydrothermota; class Tepidihabitantia; order SM23-42; family JAOAFX01; genus JAOAFX01. The sequence goes on along the minus strand of JAOAFX010000027.1, from coordinate 1,946 downwards.
CAGCCCCGGATTGAGTAGATATTGCCACCAGTGGAGTCTTCAAAAAAGTCTTGCCAGACAAGGAAGAAATTGGTGATGCTATCGATCATGGTAACGAAGAGACCTGGTGGATAAAAGGCATTGCCAAAATTTGCTCCGGTAGTTCCGGTGTAAGTATTCAAAAGCGCCTGGCTATATGAGAACCGACCAATTGTATCAAGATAAGCCGCCATATGGATTCCATAAGAGCCATCTTTTTCAGGGTCATCATGCCATGCTGCGACCATCACACCCATGGGATCCATTCTTATTACTGGTCTGAAATTATCATATCTCACGGTAGTATCCGGAGCCCACCAGTTCACCCTTTGATTCTGTGCAAATAGAGAATCAGTGCGGTGCATCCTGCTAAACCAGATATCGGGATTCGCATTGCCTCCTGCCCGACGGGAATCTTCCCAGCAGACAAGGATATTACCATTATTTGGATTATATGTGACAGATGGATTTCCCCGATATACCTCAGAGAAATCATCATTCACCAGGATATCATTGGTTCTGAACGAAATACCCCGGTTAGTAGAGCGATTATAGCCTATCCAGGGATGAGGATCTTGATTATTACCACCCGTGCCCCTATCCCAGACGCAATGTATCCAACCGCTATCATCGACTGCGATATGGGGATGACGGTTCACCATTCCCGGGTTTTTATCAATAATGCCGAGGTCAACGAACGAATTACCATTATCAATAGAACGGGCAAGTTTTATGCGGGTAGGATTATTACCTGCTCCATCAGCCCAGATTAAATAGATAAATGTCGTATCAGGATTGCTTCTATTATCTACCACAATTTTAGGCTGTGGTCCAAAATTAATCCCGGAATTCTGGTCGTTATCAATCAGAATACCAGGAATGGTATCAGGGGTAGTCCAGATTTTGCCGCCGTCTGTAGATTTTGTAAAATATACCTTCCAACGATTATTCCGCCAGGACTGCCAGACTACATAAATATTTGCCGAATCTACCGCGAGCCATGGATACTGGTCATTGATTCGAGGGCTGTTGCTAAGGTTTATATTCGGTCGTGACCAGGTTTTTGCGGTATCGGTGGAGCGTGCAAAAAATATCTCGTAGGCACCAGTATTATGCCGGTCATCTTCCCAGACCGTGTATAGAGTCAGAGTTTTTTCATCAAGGATTGTATGAGGATGCTGGGCAGGATGTCCTTTAATGACAGAATCTGCGTCATCTACTCTCACTTTAGGACCAAAGACAATCGTCCCTTTCCAGGGCAGGGAATCATTTAACTGGACAGAAAGAAAAAGAAAAAAGACCACAAACGACATAAAAAACCTCCCTGAGAGATTATAAAATAAATTTTCCAAAAGTCAATGACACACTTCTGGTTGGTGTTTTCAAAACGATATACTTACCGACCCTTTTTTCTCAATCTTCTCATAACACACTTCTGGTTGGTGTTTTCAAAACCCGTCTTTCATCAAAATAAGATCTTACCCAAATTAAATCATGATTTTCAGGTGAATAAAGTTGAGATAGGAATTGGTTAATCATCTTTTCTCCTGTGATTGTATCTTTTTCTATGAACCCTGTCAAGTTTCTTCTGGAGTTTGATAATTCTCGCTAAAAGCCCAAAATAAGACAGCGTTGCTTTACGCTCACGCAGCTGTTGTTTCTTCTTTTCAGCAATCGCAGGACAATTTAAAACCCGATTATACGGCGTATCAATATCATAAACCTTAAACACCTTACCACCAACCCGCTCCTTTCTCTTCAACATCATCTTGGGAATAAAATAATTGTGTAAAGTGCAAATCAAAGGCATTAACTCTTTTAAAACCTCATACTCCGCATCCGTATCATAACGACAATAACCAACATACGCCCGCACCAAAGTAAAATTGCGACTCTCCGCCACCGGATTATCATTCTTGTGATAAGGC
>JAOAFX010000026.1 GCA_026416055.1 Caldifarciminota bacterium | reverse complement strand
GGTATATACTGAATGAGTCTTACACCGTAAGATTCTATTGTCCGCTTCATCTCTTCATACACCGGGCCTTTCAGGTGAATCAAATAATAATCCGATTCACCAGTGAGTTCGGGTGGTATCTCGGGCAACTTCTCCTTTGGATTAAATTGATAACCAGCTATGTAAATGTATTGATATTCGGGAAGGACAGGTGGGGTATAAGTCCCGCTCTGATAGGATACAAGGTATGGATCGTTAGCCCCTATTAAGGCTATTATTAAGATAAGTGCCATTAATACCTCCTTTCTAGGTATTTAAAACTTTTAAATAAATATATTTCAATTTTTCGTATCTCACCCCCTTTCTCTTCATATTGTCAACCTATTGGTTAGGCTTAAGCCTGTTATCTATTATATATTATAATTTTTTTTTAACGAATGTCAAGGGGAAATTTATGCCTCTTAAAAAACATATAGGCACGCTCAAATCCATAACTTCTGGCATATTCTATTGCCTCCTTCACACCTTTGCCGAGGTCTTCAATTCGGTGGGCATCAGAACCAATGGTAATAATCTTTATACCAGCATCTTTTGCAAGTTTCATAAATTCGGCAGAAGGATGGAACTCATTGTGTCTACGTAAGCCTGCAGTGTTTATTTCCAATCCGACCTCATTCTGTATCATCAGCTTAAAAATTTGATACACCCATTCCTGATTGAAAAGTCTAACCTTCTCTCCATAAAAATTCAATCCGTACTTTTTATATACATCAAAATGGGCAACAGCATCAAATAATCCGGAGCGAATGAGCAATTGTATGTTGTTAAAATAGTCTTCAAGAAGTTTTTCTGCAGTGTGGTTTTGGAAGTATCTATTACACTCTTTAGAGCTGTCGATACAAATATGTTCAAGGCAGTGTATACCGGCAAGAAGATAATCAATTTCCAGACCGTCAGCAATTTCTTTTAATCTTTTTTCGATACCACTAAAAAATCCAACTTCAAGGCCGAATTTTATGTTCAAACCCTTTTTTGCGTATTGTTCCTTTAATTTGAAAACTTCGTTCTGCAGCTGAAAGAGTAAACTCTGACTAAGAGGTTTTATCTCTCCGTTAATTCTTATGAGATTATCATCCCTTAATGGATCAAGCTCACAGTGATTGGTAAAACATATTTCTTTCAAACCGAGTTTCAGAGCTTGCTTACAATATTCATCGGGGCTACCCTCAGCATCAATGGAATGGTGGGTATGAATATGATAATCAATCACGGTTTACCTATCTTTTATTCACGCGTAATCGGATTATATATCACCCGTTCATCAAGTGGTTCAAATCTATCTGCTTTCTCTTTTAAATCATAAGCAGTGTTCTCCGGAAACGCAAATATTTCAACCCGTTTGTGCCTGTTTTTTACAAACTCAACGAGTGGAACAAAATCTCCATCCCCGGATGCAAGAACGATGGTATCAACATAATCTATCATCCCGAGGACATCAAGGGCGATGCCCATATCCCAGTTTGCCTTTGCTGACCCATCTGCACGCGTTCGCACATCTTTTATCTTAACGATGTATCCAATATGTTCAAGACTCGTAGCAAATGGTTTCACATCACCTTCAGGTGGCTGAACGATATATGCATATGCTTTTACAAGATTTCTACCTTTGGTAATCAATTCCAATAATTTTTCGTAATCAACCTTAGCACCGTAACGCATTTTTGCTGAATAATAGAGATTCTGAGAATCAACAAATATTGCAATATTCTCTTTCTTGGTAACTGTGAATGTCGCAAGAAAGTTTCTTAGCAAACGAATTTCTTCACATAATTTATTACTCAGTTCAACATTTTTTGCTAACAGCGTTTTGATATCTTCCAGATTTTGAAACAAATGATTTGCTTTTTTATTTAATATTTCTTCTTTAAGCTCTCTTATTCTCATAGTTCACTCCCTTTCTTCACCAATTTCGCGTTTTTTAAATGCTGGCAGATATTTGTAAAACCCGGGTTTTGATTCCTCTGATGGTGCGTTAGTCCACACCAGCACGTATTCCTGTGTACCCCTGATATCTACAAATACAAATTCCAGGCCGTTATAATATTGCCAGTATTCATAAGGTTTTGATTCTTCAAACTGTTTATTTTCAATCTCGTCAGGGGGTCCGTACTTTATATAAATCCGACCTCGGTCAGTCTTAGACCCGGCTAAATATCCTTCCTGGAAATGCGCATCAGCATATTCATATCTTCGTGAAATCTCAAGATAATTATGTTTCTGCCAGAATTTTTGCAGATATAATTTTTTGCCTTTTTCGTCAAGGCTTTTAAAATAGTTATATTCCTGTCCACTGACAAAATACTCGATCGCATCGTAATAGGGAGGGTCTTCCATAGCAATCCTGGCTGGCTCTATCTCAGCAGACTTGATTTGGAATTCGATTTGTTTTTCCATTTCTTTGGAAAGAGCGGTATCAAACACCACCACTTTTAATCGATACCTACCAGGCTTCAAGGCTTCAATATTGATTCCCAGTTTCAATGCCTGCCTGCTGAATTTTTTCTCTACAGATTTAGTTATCTTTCTTACAAGCTTATTCGAAGTATCAGTCAAAAGATATGTGATGATTAAGCTGTCCTGGCCTGTTGTAAGATTGTATAACTCATAATAAATAAATAAATTTTTTGTTTTTTCATCAAAAACGCCCGAAGGATTGGGTATTATCTTGAGATTACCTTTGGTTAAGTACCCGCCAGTTGTATCATAAATGATTGAACGGGCAAGGAGAATATCACTCATCGAGTAGTCCATTTTAGAGATTGACCTGTTACCTTTTACCATCCCTGATTTATCTTGAGATCGTATTTCAATCATCCATTCGTAATCACCCGGTGGTAAATATTTTCCCAACTGTAGATAGAATGCCATCTTCTCCTTCGCAGCCTGTGAAAATGAAGGAATGGAAAATTGATACGCCATTGAATCAACAAGTGAATCAGTCCTCAGTGTATTAACGATCTTTAATTTCACCAGACACTCGGAAATTATCTTCCCGTTTTTTTCACTGTAAATGAGTTCACTATAGGGAACTGTACAATTAAATTCAAGATAAAAGAGATCATCTATCCTGCCCTCAACGCCTGCAGAATCTATAGTCTTCAGCGGTGAATAATATAGCACAGGCTGGACAGAAAAATTTATTGTACAGAATAGGCTGAGTATCAATATCATATTCTGTCTCCCTGAGGGTTGATGAGTATATACTCTCCAAAGCCATGACGGTCATAAAAGATGAATTTCAAGTTCAGTCGATAATAATACCAGATTTCATAAGGTTTGGTTGATAGTTCATACGGCCGGGATTGTATTTCATCGGGGGGACCGAATTTTACATATATCCGACCACGGTCGCTGCGCCAGCCTTTATCGCCAAAGGAAAAGTGCTCTTCTGCATAAGCGATACGCTCAAAATATTCTGCTTCTTTCTCATTATAATCTGTATTGGGTGTGGGATCATATTGTTTCCAGAATGCACGCCAGAGAGAATCGCGTTCTTCTACTTTTGCCTTTTTCAGCTGATTCATTTCATTTGGTGTTGCAATATATTCAAGCTGGCTCACCTTAAGATGCCAGGTTTTCTCGTCAAGATAAAATGGTCTTGCAATCTCTACTGGCACCGTTGTCGTTTCAATCACGTCATTTCCCTTTTTCACCTGTAAATGTAAATCGTATTTTCCGTTGGGCACAAGGGCAATATAAAAGCTGACCGTATCATCATAAACTCCTGTTTTTAAATATCTCAACTCCTCCATATTCTGGAAGGAGATTGTAACGCTCCCTGCAATATCTTTTTTATTCATCACGGTAAATGTAACAAAAAGTGTATCATCATATACTCGGGAACGGATATTGGCGAGATAACTCAAAAGAGTAATATTTTCTTTTACGTTCAATATTTCTGTTCCCTGCAAATCAAGAATTTTCAAATTAAATTTTTTTGCCTGCTGGGGAATATTGATACTTATTGAATCGTAAAAATTTGTTGTTTCTCTTTCTATTTCCCTGTACCAGTAATCCCCGGTGATTTGATTTCCTCTGCGGTCAAACACTATCATCTGGATTTCGTATGCAGCCATCTTCGCAGAATCAAGATTAACAAATCTCAAAACCTGAGGTGGAATTTCAAGATAAAGTTTCAAGGTAAAAGTAGTATCGTTTAATGGTAGATATGCGACCTGCCATTTGATTGTAGTTAAAAGAAAGAGTAAAATCATCCTCAGTTCTTCTTTTTCTTTTTGTCTTTTAAGACTTCGTTCAATGCCTGGTCTATGGTTCTGACAAATTTAAAATTCAATCCTTTTTTGACATGCACAGGGATTTCCAGCAAGTCCTTTTCATTTTCTTCTGGCAGGTATACTGTATCAATTCCTGCGCGTTTTGCAGCTATCACCTTTTCTTTTATACCACCCACAGGTAAAACTCTACCTGTAAGGGTGATTTCGCCGGTAAAGGCAATTTTAGGGTCTATTGGTTGATTCCTAAATAATGAGCCTAAAGACATCACCACTGCGAGCCCTGCCGAAGGTCCGTCCTTCGGTATTGCCCCTGATGGAATATGGATATGAAGGTCATATTCATCCAGATTATCTTTTATTCCCCATTTCTCAAATTTAGTTTTCAGGTATGACAGCGCTGCCTGGCAGGATTCTTTCATCACATCACCAAGGAGACCGGTGAGTATCAATCCCTTTTTGCCTTTTACCTTTATTGACTCAATAAATATTATTTCTCCACCAGTCGGTGTCCAGGCAAGACCAGTAGCAAGCCCCACTTCACCTTTACGAGCAGCAACCTCCGAAAAGAACTTGGGTGGTCCCAAAAACTCTGCTAAATTCTTCTCATCAATCCGCACAGGCTTTTTTTTACCTTCGGCAAAGCGTCTCGCCACCTTTCTGCATATTGAACCAATCTCCCGCTCCAGATTCCTCACCCCTGCTTCTTTCGTATAATCCCTTATTATCATTTTTATCGCTGATTCTTCAAAATGGATATTTTCAGGCTTCAATCCACATTCAGCAATCTGCCGGGGAATCAAATACTTTTTGGCAATCTCTACTTTCTCTTCAAGAATATATCCCGGTAGTTCAATAATCTCCATACGGTCTTTGAGCGCAGGTATTATCGGATCGATCAAATTGCCCGTGGCTATAAACATAACATTCGATAAATCAAAAGGCACTTCAAGATAATGATCTGAAAATGAATAGTTCTGTTCTGGGTCAAGCACTTCAAGTAGAGCACTTGAAGGATCGCCTCTAAAATCAGTGCCTATTTTGTCGATTTCATCGAGCATAAAGACTGGATTTTTAGAACCACACATTTTTATGGACTGGATAATCCTGCCTGGAAGTGCTCCGATATAAGTCCGCCGGTGTCCCCTTATCTCCGCCTCATCCCTGATTCCACCTAAAGATATACGGATAAATTTTCTACCCAATGCCCGTGCAATGGAACGGCCTAAAGATGTTTTTCCCACACCCGGGGGTCCAATAAAACAGAGAATCGTTCCCTTTGAATCGGGTTTCAGTTTTTTTACCGCGAGATATTCCAGGATGCGCTCTTTCACCTTCTCCAGGTTATAATGGTCTTCATCAAGAATTCTCTTAGCACGTGCTAAATCATGATTATCCTCAGTGGCAATCGACCATGGTAGAGAAATCAACCAGTCAAGGTAGGTTCTTGAAACTGTGTACTCCGCAGCCTGGGGAGGCATCTTTGCTAAACGATCCAGCTCCTTTAAAGCAACTTTTTCCACATTCTCTGGCATCTTTGCTTCCTGAATCTTCTTCCTCAGTTCTTCAATCTCACGGGTGTGTTCATCGGTCTCACCGAGTTCACGCTGAATTGCCTTTAACTGCTCCCGCAAATAAAATTCCTTCTGCCCTTTATCAAATTCACTCTTTACCTGTGAACGAATCTTTGCGCCGAGCTCCAGAATACTTATCTCTTTTTGCAACAGGGGAATTAGTTTAAGAAAACGATCCTTGGGATCAGCAATCTCCAGAATCGCCTGTTTTTCGCTCACCTCAAGATTTGTATAACCGGTGACAAAATTTATAAGCCGATCCGGATCATCAATGTTTAAAACAATCGCCCCGAGTTCATCAGGCAGATAGGGTGCAAGGGATACAAGTTGCTGAAACATAGTCACGACATTACGCATCAATGCCTCTAAAGACATGGTCTTTTTATAACCATTTGTATAAAGCTGAATCTTCGCTTTCAGGTAAGGTTCAATCTGAGTGAACTCTATGACCTTAAATCTTTTAAGACCTTTCACCAGCAATCTAATCGTTCCGTCAGGAAATCGTAACATTTTAGTAATTTGTATAACACATCCCACCTGATATATTTCATCTGGTTTGGGTTCCTCAATATCAGGATTCCGTTGGGTTATAGCACCGGCAAGTTTGTTAGTTGTAAGTATCTCATCTATCAACTTGGCAAGCTTCGGTGTCTGGATTATCAGTGGAACCATCTGATCTGGAAATATAACTCCTCCCTTTATTGGGATTATACCCAGTTCATCAGGAATCGTAATCTCTTTCTCTTCCATTTCTACTCCTCCACAACAGGTATGATATGTTCTTTTATTATCGGGAATTTGACAGTCAACACCCCATTTTCCAATTTATAATTACCATATCTGCTCTCTACAGGAAGGGGGAAATCGATTCTTCTAAAGAATCGACCGTATGAAATTTCCAGGTTGTGGAAAACTATATTATGACGTCCCGGTACCTCAACAACTGGTGGTTTCTTCACTCCAGAAATTATCATATAATTCCGACCTACCTGTAGAGTGATGTCCTTCATTTCCACGCCAGGAAGTTCTATGCTCACATAGATTGTCTCGTCAACTATATAAAGATCATAAGATGGTTCCCAGTTAATAAGAGAAATCGTACTGAGTTCTTCAGATACTTCATCCACCGATTTGAATATCACTCTGATCTCGGCTCCATGGAATTCGTTGGTATCTCTTACTTTTGTGTTTTTCATGACATTAAATTATACTTCAAAAGTTATCGGTGTCAAGATTGCTCTTTGAGCTAATTTTATTGGTGTGATTAACGCGGAGTTAAAAAGCCTATAGGCAGGATTATCTCTTCCAAGGAGATCCCGCCGTGCTGGAAAGTAAATTTAAACTCTCGCTCATATTCGGTTGGTTTGGTCGGGTAAATAAAATAGTAGTCTTCCTTGGCAATCACAAAACGTACTGATGCGTCTTCAGCAGGTAAGTAAAGATCTCCGGGATTGTTCAAAACCAATGCAGTCTTTTCATCGGCACGCAGTGCCGGACCATATTTATACCGCAGGTTTGGTGAGATTTCTCTTCCGCCATAGACCACAGTAGGACGGCGCACATGGATGAAACCATGGTCACTCGTCAAAATTATCTGGCGTTTTTTCAGGGCGATAGATTTAAATAATTCCAGAATCGGTGAGATTGGAAACCAATAACTCAAAAGATTTAACAGAACCCGTTCATCATCGAGCAACCCCCTCATATCACCCCTGCCGGGTATAGAATGTAGTAAAAGGTCAAAAAAATTGATTATCACAATAGTTATATCACTCCGTTCCTGTGAGATCTTCTGGATATTTTTCTCTATATCTTCAATCGTTGATAATTTATAAAAATTGTAACTGATTTTAAGATTGTTCCTCTTCAGTAGTTCAGCAAATAATTCTTTTTCAAAACGATTCTGCCCTTTTTCTTCAAATAACCAGTATTGTGGATATTTCTGTAAAATCTCAAGGGGTAAAAGTCCAGCGAATATACTATTCCTTGAATAGGGAGTTGCCGAAGGCAGGATGGAATAATAATACTGGGTGTTAATCTCAAAAAAATCACGTAGATAAGGCTGAAGTTTAAGATACTGGTCAAGGCGCATGGAGTCAAATATTACAAATACCAGAGGTCCTTCCTTGAGTGCAGGAAAAACGATTAAATTAAATAGTTTATGGGAAAGTATCGGACCCCTGTTTCTAATAAAATCACGATAAGCATGGATAATGTATTTAGAGAATCCTGCGTTGGCACTGTTTTTTCTTTCCTTGTGTATTTCCTTTAATTCTTTACTGCCGTATTCCAGAAAACGTAAATCCCATGCTACAAGATTTCGATAATATTCAATCCAGCCATTGTAATCCATCGGCTCGGCAAGTGCATTAAACTGGCTTGCGTAATCCTCAGCCATCTTCTCTTCAATTAGATGCCGTCTTTTGAGAATCCGGTTTAATACGGATAAAATCTGATTGAAACTGAATGGTTTTGTAATATAGTCATCAACCCATCCACTGTATGCCTGTTTCATCAGGGACTCTTCTTCGCTCTTGGTAACCATTACCACAAGCTGCTGTGGATTATCAAGTTTTATTCTTTTTAATACTTCAAGCCCATCAACCCCGGGCATGATTTCATCAAGAAATATCAGATCAAAGACTTCCTGGCTGGCAATCCTTATACCATCTTCGCCGCTCGTTGCAGTTTTCACTTCATAACCTTCCTGATTCAAAAGGTAGATAAAAGGTCTTAAAAGTTCAATCTCATCATCAATCCATAATATCTTCATTTTTCAACTCCTGCTGGAATATAAATCTGAAATGTAGTTCCTCCTGGGCCGGTTTTTTTCAGAGTGAGTTTACCCCTGTGGTACTCTTCTATAATTCTCTTTGTCAGAACCAGCCCAAGACCCCATCCATATTTCTTTGTAGTATAGCCAGGTTTGAATATATCCCTGGCCTGTTTAATTCCGGGCCCGGTATCTGATATTTCAATAATTACACCGTTCTCACTACCCTGTGTCTTTATCGAAATCGTTCCGGGCTTTGAACCGATGGCATCAAGACCGTTTTTCAAAAGATTCTCCACAGCCCAGTCAAGAAGGATATCATCAAATCTGGCCAAAGGAAGTGGCTGGTAATTCTCAATAAACTGGATTTGATTGTGGGCACGCCGTTTGATATAGTTGACTGCCTTTTGAATGACTGGCATGGGATCTTTTTCTATCAGGCGTGGTGGCATGCCAATTCTGGAAAATTTTTCCAGAACTTCTTTCATACGCTGTGCATCTTCAGCGATACCTTCATAAATTTCTTCGGCGACACTACGTCTTAGGGTCTCAAGCCAGCCTGAGAGAGAAGAAAGTGGAGTTGCAAGCTGGTGTGCAGTCTCTTTTGCAAGCGAATACCAGATCTTCTCTTCTTCACTCTTTCTATAAATCAGATATCCCCAGAACCCTAAAAAGAGAAAAGCGAGGAGGAACGCAGTCATCAAGAATGGTAAAATCTTTAAAGATTTTGTAAATGGTGATAACCCGTAATGTACATAACCGACGATCGTTGAATCCGAACCGGTTCGAACGAGTATGGGAATTGGTGGATGTTCGCGATCAAGTTTTTTAACAACATCTGTCAGATTAGTATCTGAAACATTCTTTGCTGAATATGGTGTGCCATTCACATCGGTTAACACCACAGGAAAATCAATCTTCTCAATAACTTCCCGGAAAAGCAAAGCAAGCAATTCTTCTTCACTCGCCCCTGGTCCTGACACGTAGCTGGCGAAGATTCTTGATATCGTCTCTGTCTCTTTCCTTATTCTTTCCATCAAAAAAGTGGAATAGAGATAGGTACCGATACCGATCAATCCGATACCGATCAAAAAGTATATAACCAGGGTTCGTGATGTAAATCCAATTGTTGCTGGCAGGACATCGGGTTTTTCTCTTTTACGAAACTGCAGCTTCATATTTCTTCTTCTTTTCCAGGTAGAGCCGCTTATCAGCAGCATCAATCAATGTCCCAAAGTCCTTCCCATCTTCAGGGTATACGGCTATTCCGGAGGAAAATCTGATGAATTTTTTACAAGACCTCTGGTGTTCAATCATATTCCTTACCTGTTTAAGACGGATTTTCATAGCACGTATCCCTGCATCGGGAAGGATTATAATAAACTCATCGCCACCGTATCTTGTAACATAGCCATCTTTTATGACATCGCGCAATATCTGGGATACTTTTTTCAATAATTGATCGCCGGCAAGGTGCCCGTACCGGTCATTGTACTCTTTGAACTGGTCAAGATCAATCATTGCAATCGCGATTGATTTAATTGACTTTTCAATCAACTCATTTAACTTTTCCCTTAAAAACCGGTAGTTATACACACCTGTGAGTTCGTCTGTGTAGGATATTATTAAATTCTTTTCAAAAAGTCTGTTGTTCTCTATCGCCAGCCCGAGAAAATCACCGAATGCCTCCAGCAACCTGATTTTGTCCCGATCCGGAATCCGGTTGTCCACGGGGTCAGCGAGTGAGAGTATCCCTAATATCTCTCCGCTCCTTGAATAGATTGGACTTAACAGTATATCACCGGGTGCCCACAGGTCATGGATTCTTTTCTGACGGCGGGAAGTCTTATACACTTGATATTCCCTTATTTCATTTATGACTTCTTCGCTGGGAACATAATAAGAATTTGAAATTCGGAAACGGTCCTGCATTATATTTTTAATCAGATTGTAAGGTGGATGAACCTTTTTTGCCTCCCGGAATTTTTTTGGAGAAATACCAACTCCATGGAATCTTTCAAAGGTCTCGGTCTGGGGATCATAGACCGAACACATAATCTTTTTAAACCCGAGGATTTTCTGAGCGCGTCGTAAAACCACTGTAAAGAAATGTTTCAATTCATAAGGTGACAATAATAACTTAGCTATCTCCTGTAGTCCTCTGCTTTCCTCAAGAGTTCGATTCAGTGCCTGAAATAACTCTATCCTTTCCAGTGCAATAGATGCCTGATTGCCCAGAAATTTCAGTTTCATGATTGCATTTATTTCACTGGTAACCTTATCAAATTCATCAAGTAAAAAGAAGCCTCTGCCTTCATTCTTTATCGTGAAGGGAACGATAAGAACCATTCCCGGAGTCATTTCCTTTAGAAAAAATCTGAGAAAACCATTTCTCGTCTTATCCAGTTTCAAAATCTGCCTGCTTCGTGAAATCTGTCGATAAACTTCATCAGGGACAAATTTCGCCGGTACCCGTACAGTACGCCCTACAAAATGATCTTCAATAGCATAATACAAATAGACCTTCTGTGTAGCAAGAAGCCGGCGGGCAGCATTCTCAGCAAACCACATCACCCTGTTCAAATCGAGTGTTGTAATAACATTCAAGTTCAATTCGTTTATAATCTGAAATTCAGAAATTCTCTCTTTTGCCACATTACTTATTGAAAGAACCTGCCCTATGAGTACAAATAGACTTCTCAATTTCTGTTTCTGATTTGTATCAAGATCTTCTTGTGGTTCAAAGGTAAAATACAGTCGGTATTTCATACCATCAACATTTATTTCTTCCATAAGAAAACCGTCCTCATTTTTAAAAACTTCCTCCGGTGTAATCTTATGCTGATATATCACTTTATTCTCCTGCATGAGTAAACAAACACTGGCTACATTTGACGCAAAGAGTTTAACAATTTCAACAATACCTGTCTGGTTAATATTCAGATTACTTATCTGGAATAAAAAGTTGTCTATCCTCTGTTCTATATTCATAATGTAGTGATAATTTCCTTTTTAAAAATCCGTGCCAGTTCACACATCTCATCATCCGGACCAAAGTAAGCGTCACAGAGATACAACTTCTTCAAATCATTCTCAATCTCGTCTTTAATTTTTTTGCAATAAACAACGCTTCCATTCCAAGATGTTTCGTCTAATGCTTTTAGATTTTCCTCTATCTGGTTAAAAAACAGACGCGGTTTTTTTTGAGGAAGCTCTTTGAGTATCATTTTCAATTCAGATTTGTTCAGTCTAAACAATGAGAGCGGGTCTACCAGTTGAATCTGGAAAAAGTTTATAAGGGATTCTAACCCCCCCTTAACAAGAATGTTGTAATATGGGAATAACTTTTTGTTATAAAAAGCAACCCTTCTTTCAGACTTTGTCAGGGTTGAGAAAGAAATATCGGCATCCGGGTTCAGGTTAATAAACCAAGAATGAGAAATCTTATTAAGTTCATTTTTTATCAGATTGTATTCTCTGGTAAGAATTTGGGGAACTTTCTGATAATAAATGACTTGAAAATAGTTTGTCCTCAAACACTTGATATAGTATGAAAATGCTTCCGGCACAAGCAGAATGACATTTCCCAATTTTCTTATCCCGGCAAGGAACGGAAGCAACTTGAAAAAATCTTTAATTTTTTCTGAAGGTATGATAACAAAATTTTCTTTTTTTGTAATACCAATTGGCCGGAAAGGTTTGAGAAATTTTGGCTTCTGGAATTTTATATATATCCTGCGAATCAAATCCATATTGAAATTAGTATTTTCTACTGGGCGCGCCGTTTTGCAGACCTGACATATTCTGGAGATGCATTTTCAGTAATTACGTTCCGCGTAATGATACATTTCTCAATTCCCGATAAATTGGGCAGGTTAAACATAATATCGAGCATATAATTTTCTACAATTGAACGCAGCGCCCGGGCTCCGGTGTCATACTTCATTGCCTGGTTGACAATCTCTTCTATAGCATCATCGGTAAACTCCAGTTTCACTCCTTCCATTTCAAAATATTTAGCATATTGTTTTAACAGTGCATTTTTGGGCTTAGTCAGAATTTCAATCATTGCGGGTTTTGATAGTTTATGAAAGGGAGCAATTACCGGTACTCTTCCAACGAATTCCGGTATCATTCCGTATTTGATTAAATCTTCAGGTTCAACCCGGGCTATGATTTCGTCGTAACTCAAATCATTAATTTCAGAATCAGTCAAAAATCCAATTTTTGTCTTCTTCAACCGGCGCATGATAATATCTTCAATGCCGGCAAATGTGCCACCAAGGATAAAGAGAATCTTTTTGGTATTGATAGGAATATATTCCTGTTCAGGATGCTTCCTGCCACCATGGGGTGGACAATGGGCTATCGTTCCCTCCAGTATCTTGAGCAATGCCTGCTGAACCCCTTCTCCGGAAACATCCCTGGTTATGGATGGTGAATCACCTTTTCGGGCAATCTTATCAACCTCATCAAGATACACGATTCCGATTTCAGCTGCCTTCACGTCGTAATTTGCTGCCTGGATAAGCCGGAGCAGGATATTCTCAACATCCTCTCCCACATACCCGGCTTCAGTCAGGGGTGTTGCGTCTGAAATGGAAAAAGGGACATGGAGCAAGCGTGATAGAGTTTCTGCAAGAAGTGTCTTTCCTGTGCCTGTTGGTCCTATGAGCAGAATATTGCTTTTCTGTAATTCGATATCATCATCAGCGATCATAGTACGCTTGTAGTGGTTGTAGACTGCAACGGAAATGACTTTTTTGGCACGTTCCTGTCCTATTATATACTGGTCAAGGAATGATTTTATCTCCTGCGGTTTAGGTAAAACAAAATTAGGCCTGTATAATGATTTTTTCTCATCCTCAAGCAATTCATTACAGAGTTTTACACATTCATCACAGATATAGGCATGGGTACCACGAAAAAGTCTCCGCACTGCGGTTTTGGGACGCTGGCAGAATGAACAGAAAATCTTGGTGGTCATGCCTTCCTGGTTTCAATCACTTCATCAATGATTCCGTATTCCTTTGCTTCCTCAGCTGACATAAAATAATTCCGATCAGTATCTTTGGCAATCTTCTCCTCAGGCTTGCCGGTGTGTTTTGCCAGGAGCTTATTAAGAAGCTCACGGATTTTTAAGACTTCCCGGGCATGAATCTCAATATCTGCGGCCTGACCCTGGAATGCGCCCTCGGGCTGATGGATCATAATTCTGGAGTGGGGAAGTGCAAATCTTTTACCCTTTGTGCCACCAGCAAGCAATAAAGCTGCCATACTCGCTGCCATACCGATGCAGATGGTGGATACTGGTGGCTTTATGTATTGCATTGTATCATAGATTGCCAGCCCTGACGATACAATGCCTCCTGGCGAATTTATATAAAGGTAAATTTCCTTTGCTGCATCCTCAGCTTCAAGGAACAAAAGTTGTGCTATGACAAGATTGGCAACCGTATCATCGATCGGCGTTCCCACAAAGACAATCCTCTCTTTTAATAGACGGGAGTAAATATCATAAGCCCGCTCTCCCCTGCCAGTTTGTTCAATGACGAATGGTACGGTCAACATTTCTGGCCTCCTCAGGTGATAGAATTCTTCTCTTCTGTATTATCTTTGAATTATCTAACAAAAAATGTAAGGTCTCATTTCTGACCATCATTTTTCTTAAATATTCCACCATGTCATCATCCATTTCACTGTACTGGAGCCCATTCTTCAGGGCAAATTCTTTTACTTTTTCTAATTCCACGGTTATATTCTCTTTTTGTGCTATCTTTTCTAAGATTAAATTCAACCGCGCCCTCTTTTCTGCGACGGGAAGAAATCGCTCACGATTGTTTTCGTTATCAATTGACTTTGAACTTCTGATTATCATCTGATACTCCCTTTCCACAAGAGATTTTGGAACAGGAAAACGGTAGCGTTCCAGTAAAATCTGTGCTAAATTCTCTTCAAGCCCTTCCTTCAATCGCTGTTCTTCTTCTTTTTCCAGAATACTTTTCAAACCTTTTTCCATCTCCTCAAGATTATTGTAATTGAGCATTCGGGCAAAATTATCATTTAGCTCGGGTAAAATTTTCTCTTCTACTTTTCTGATCTTTATACGGTAAATATGGTTGTCGATATGGACCTCTTTCCGATCACCTTTTTTCACGCCCACAAGCGCCCTGTTCAATTCGTCAGGGAAACTACGATCCCCGAGTTTTACAACAACCTCTGATTGTTTTTCAATAATCTTATCGCCTTCAAGAATTTCCAGATCAAGGGTAATAAAATCATCTACCGCAGCCGGTTTAGTAGTTTCGGTGATATCAGCGTAGTCTTCGCGTAAACGATTTAATGCCTGTTCATAAAGATAATCCAGCGGCAGAGGTTCCTCCTTGAATATTTCAAGTCCTCTATAATCATTGACCTCAAAATCCGGTTGCACTTCAAAACGAAGATTGAATCTTATCTCGCCGCTATCATTAAAATTCACCAATTCCGGTTCCGAGACAGGTTTCCAGTTTTTCTCTGTCAGTACCTTTTTATATGCTTCACGAATCAAATCATTTAGTGCTTCAACCTTCAATGCATCATAGTACCTGGTCCTTATGAGACCTTTTGGTGCCCTGCCTCTGCGATACCCTTTTATTGAAATTTTGGGACGCAGTCTCTCAATTGAGAGGTCTATATAGGGCTCGAGTTCCTGCGCACCAAATTTAAATTCAATCTCTTTTTCGGTCTCGGTCTCACTCACTATCTGGTATTCCAAAAAGCCTCCTTTAAAACTGATGCGAGGAGAGGGATTTGAACCCCCAACCCTTACGGGACTGGATCCTAAATCCAGCGCGTATGCCAGTTCCGCCATCCTCGCAGAAATAAATTGAAAGCTTCATTTGTTAATTATATTCTAAAAAATGATTATGTCAATATTAACCAGAGTCTACAAGATACTTCGGGATAAAAAGTTACCTTATGGAAAACCCCAGTCCCAGATTATGTGTTTTGTAGTAGGACAAAAAATTATAGTCGTAATGAAGGAAAAATATACCCATTTTAAGTGTAAACCCTGCTATTGCACGATAGTTATTCTGGGCAATAATCTCTACATTCACATCCTTTTTAACTTTTATCCTGCCTCCGGTTTGCGTGGTATCTGGAATCTCAAATTCAAACTCATAAGTAAAATGCACCTTTGTTCCCTCTAGTCCAAACCCGAACATCGGTTCAAAGGCACTCAAGTTCTTAGAGAGAACTATCTGGAGGTTCCAGGTCTTACTCGCTACAATATTATAGCCAGTTGAGTCTTCTATTCCGAAGTCCTGAAATGCACCTCCGATTGCAACATCAAAAGGCACTGGTACGGTCTTCATAAAAGGGAGACTATTTAAATGCTGTTTAAAACCGAGTCCGAGAAATTCCACCCTTGAGCCCTTAAAAGTGAAAGGAATATATCTGATTAGCAATTCAGAACCCATCACCAGACCGATATTTATCTGGGGTACCACCAGGGGCACAACTAGAAGATTAAACCCACCGGGTATGTATGGTGGAATACCAACTGCACTCCCGGTCACCGGTACATATGTTCTCGTCCCCGGGCCGAAAATAGTGCTAACACTATCGAGTGTTAAGGAATCGTAAGTGAGTCTGTTATTCGCCAGAGAGCATGTTAGAACCCGGGCATCAAAGTATCTTGCAAAATCAGGTATTTGTATCAACATCCCCCTGAATCCAATATCAAATCCTAATAATTTATGGCTGCGTGCACTGTGAAAGAGTCCTGTAGAAATTCCGGTGCCGAATGCGGTTATCAATGGCTGGGTGTAACCCTCCAGGAGATCTTCGCCCACTTTTTTGATTCTTTCAGCGAGTGCTTCGTAATCCTGCTGGGCAAAAAGGAATAAAAAAAAAGATAATAACATTAATGTAATCACTTTCATAATAATAAATTATAGCAACATTTCTATTCTTGTCAAGTATCAGGTGTTTATTGACTTTCATCACAATTTCAATATAATCTGCTATGCGTATGTTGATATTTACGAGCAAAGACGCACTACAAAAAGAAATTGGTGATTTAAAACCTCTCGAAGAGGGAATTCAAAATTATAAAAGATGGTATAAAAATTACGTGATAGAGTTTGTCTATTTTGACGAAAAAAACCGATTCGGGATTAAACCCTGTAAGAAAAATCCAAAGGCAATAAGAGATTTTATAAATAAAGCCGAGGATAGATGGGGCAAGATAAAGACGATATTGATCATCGGTGGGGATAGTGTTGCCCCCTTTTTTCGCCTGCCCAATCCCTGCGATGATGATGCATCGGTCTTGTCGGACAATCCATATGCATCAAGCGATGATGATTTTCTTATTCCTGAGAGGTCAATTGCCAGAATTCCAGAGAATCGCAGCGCTGAATTTATAATAAAACAACTTAATAAATCATTTACAAAGTTCAACAAATCATTTGGGATGAGTTCGGCGGTGTGGAAAGAAGCGTCGAAGAATGTTTACAAACAGATTGGAGATATAAGAGAATTGAAGATTTCGCCACCCGTCGTAACAGAGAATTTCAAAGCAGAATGGTTACAGAAAAAAGATTTCCTGTATTTCAATTTGCATGGAAGTTCACTTTCAGAAAATTGGTATGGGCAGGAGAATAGTAATTATCCTGTGGCATTGAGGCCCTTTAATGTTATTTCTGCGAGTGGCTTTGTTGCGTCAGAAGCCTGCTATGGTGCTTACATTATAAATAAATCTGACAGAAATTCACTCGCTCTTAAATTTTTACATAAGGATGGGATAACCGGATTTTGTGGTTCAACCACTATTGCCTGTGGACCGCCGATTCCTCCTTCAAGTGAAGCCGACCTTTTAGTGAAATACCTTTTTGAATATTTAAAACAGGGATTGCCTGCAGGTGAGGCATTCAAAAATGCAAAAATTGATTTTGCCCGTAAGATGATAAGAAGGCACGGATTCCTCGATGATGATGACCAAAAAACTCCCTCCAGTTTGTATTATACGGCAATCCCTTATTAAGGTTATATGGGAAGCGTGAAATGGTTGATAAAAAATTAATTGAGAAAACAAAAAGGGAAATCGAAAAAAGATTCCCGGCATTTAAGGCGATCAAGCCCGAAGTTGTAGAAAAGAAAATACTGCCCCAGAAGGCGGTGTACAAAAATTTATCCCTGGAAGCAACAAAAGAGACAAAGACTTTGCTACATTTCAGATTTGTCAAAAAAATTAAGTTGGCGGATAATATCAAAAGCAAACAGTTTTTTATCGTCACCACTGATGAAACAGGACAGATAAATGAAAATAAGTCAGTCTAAATAAAGGAGTCTAAATGATTGAAGTTTTGATTATCCTTCTTGTTCTATCATTTCTGACTCTGATTTTTTCAATTATTAAATTTTATTCACCTATAATCGTCTTCCAGTCCGCAATAATCTTGCTCACGATCTATCTTTTGATACGTGTGCGGGTAAAAATCTCCCGTGCAGAAAAAGAAAAACTCAGGGCAAAGATTGAAGAGTTAGAGAAGAAAATCGAGAGCTTGAGTAAAAGGAGCTCTTAGCCTACCAGGTTGCTTTTCTCACGCCGGGAAGTTCACCCTGCAGGGCAAGTTCCCGGAAACATATCCGGCAGAGGTTGAATTTGCGGTAAAATCCTCTCGGTCTTCCGCACCTCTGACACCGGTTATACTTCCTGGTAGAATACTTTGGTGGTCTTTTTGCCTTAATAATCAAACACAGCTTTGCCAATGGTGCTCCTTCTAAAATTATTTTTTACGTTCGAAGGGCATGCCCAGCCCTTCAAGGAGTGCAAGTGCATCTTCATCCTTCTTCGCTGATGTTACAAACGCAATATCCATACCGAACACCTTTTTAACCTTGTCATATTCAATCTCTGGAAATATTGTCTGTTCAGTTAAACCAAGATTATATGAACCACGACCATCAAAAGAATCCCTTTTGAATCCTCGAAAATCCCTTATCCTTGGCGCTGCAAAGTTTACAAATCGGTCAAAAAACTCATACATCCGGTTGCCCCTGAGCGTGACTTTCATCCCGATTACCATACCCTTTCTGATTTTGAAATTTGAGATAGGTCTTTTTGCACGGGTATAGGCAGGAGCCTGTCCTGTTATCTTCGCGAGGTCTTCTTTAATGATTTCCAGAATCTTCGGATCCGTAACCGCCTCTCCACAACCAACGTTTATGACGATCTTTTTTAACTCGGGAACCTGATAGATATTTTTGTAACCCAACTTTTTTAACAACGATTTTCGGAGTGTCTCTTCATAAAAAATCTTTAAACGTGGTTTGTATCCAGTCTTCATTCTATCATCTCCCCGCACTCTTTACAGATTCTAACCCTTCTTTTTTCGATCTTTTCTCTTCTCACCTTTGTTTTTTTACCGCATTTCGGGCAGATGAGTGCAAGATTTGAGATATGAATCGGCGCTGGCTTGGTAATAATTCCCGAAGGCTGGGTCTGAGAACGGGCTCGCTGATGTTTCTTCACAAGATTTATGTTTTCAACTATCACCCTTGCTTTTTCCCTATCGACTTCTAAAACTCTACCGCGCCTTCCTTTTTCTTCACCGGTTATAACTTCAACAAGGTCGTTCTTCTTGATATTAAATTTAAACTTTTTGATCTCTTTCATACTACTTCACTTGCCAGCGAAAGTATTTTTGTAAATCCTTTTTCGCGCAACTCTCTCGCTACCGGACCAAAGACCCTCGTTCCCTTTGGTTCCTTCTGTTCATTGATCAAGACACAGGCATTGTCGTCAAATCGTACATAAGAACCGTCAGGACGTCTGATTTCTTTTCGCGTCCGAACAATGACCGCCTTTGCCTTATCGCCTTTTTTAATCGGTGCATGGGGTAAGGCATCCTTGATCGTCACATTTATAATATCACCAATATAACCATAGCGCCTTCCTGAACTACCTGTGACATGGATGCACATTGCTACACGCGCACCTGTATTATCACATACCTTTAATCGTGAGTAAATCTGTATCACCTTGACCTCTCCATCACTGGATGAATTATCATGATATCTTTTTCAAAACCCGCCATCTTTTTAACTTTGATAGTGGGCGGGTCTCTTCAATCAAGACTTTATCGCCCATTTTACACTCATTTTTTTCGTCGTGGGCATAAACCCGGGTTTTTTTTCTTATATATTTCTTATACAGCGGGTGTTGAACAAACCTCTGAAATTCAACGACGATGGTCTTCTGCATCTTATCACTCACCACTACTCCTACCCTGGTTCTACGCATCATACTCCTTTCTTTGATTTGGTTTTGGCTTCAACCTGTCTTGAAATCAATTTTCTTTTTCCCAATTCGTCTTCACGCAGAATCGTTCTAATCCGTGCTATCTCCTTTCTTATCATTCGCAGCCGGAGTGGATTGGGCAATTTCTGGATTGCATGTCTTACCCGGAGATTGAACAACTCACGGTATAGGCCATTGAGCATTTCAATCAGTTCTTCCCTTGATTTTTCTCGCAATTCATAAACCTTCATACTTTATTCCTTCTTCTCTTTTTATGAACCTGGTTTTGATCGGCAATTTACTGGCAGCAACACGCAACACTTCTCTTGCTTCTTCATCGGAGATGCCTTCAATTTCAAATAGAATCCGACCCGGTTTAACAACGCTTACCCAGAATTCAGGAGAACCCTTCCCTTTTCCCATTCTCGTCTCAGCAGGCTTTTTTGTAACTGGCTTATCCGGAAAAATCCTTATCCAGACCTTTGCTCCCTTTTTAACACTGTGGGTAATAGCGATTCTCGCTGCTTCAATCTGACGGGCTGTGATCCATGCTGGTTCGAGGGCCATGAGCGCATATTCACCGAAGGCAATCGAATTTCCACTCGTTGCCTTCCCTTTTCTTCGACCCCGTTGCTGTTTACGATATTTTACCTTTTTAGGTTCTAACATTACTGCACATCTCCTTTATAAATCCAGACCTTAACACCAACCGTGCCATAGATTGTAAAAGCAGTAGCGCGCGCAAAATCAATATCGGCTTTCAACGTCTGGAGAGGAACCCGACCTTCGCGATACCACTCAGTACGAGCAATCTCAGCACCTCCAAGCCGACCACCACAGCTCACTTTTATCCCTTTTGCGCCAATCTTCATCGCAGAGATTACTGAACGCTTCATTGCCCGGCGATGCGAAATTCTCTGTTCTATCTGTCGGGCAATATTTTGTGCTACAAGATTGGCATCAAGCTCAGGGATGCGCACTTCCTCAATATTTATTGCCACTTCACTCTTGATAAGACTTTTCATTTCTTCATGGAGTTTTTTTATCTCCTCACCACCCTTACCGATGACTTTTCCGGGCTGGGCGGTATGGATAGTTATAATTACTTTATTAGAAACACGCTTGATAATTATATTAGAAACCATACAATCTGCGAGACGTTTATACAAGTAGCGTCGGATATTGAAATCTTCAACGACTAATTTTGGATATGAAAGTTCATCAAACCATTTTGACTTCCAGTCTTTTGTTATACCAAGACGGAAACCTATCGGATGTGTTTTCTGTCCCATTACGCTCCTTTCTTTGCCTGAAGGGGTGTTAAAGATTCAACAATTATCTTAATATGGCATGTAGGCCTTTTGATTATAGCAGGTCTGCCTCTAAAACCAGGCCTTAGCCGTTTGTATCTCGGGCCATCATTTGCCACGGCTTCTTTTACAAAAAGATTCTGGTCATCAACCCTGACTGAACCGACCTTATATTTCAAGTTCGCAACTGCGGAGTTCAATGTCTTCAAAACTGGAATCCGGGTTCGGGAATGGTAAAAATTCAATATCGCCCGCGCTTCCGGAATAGTTTTCCCCTTTATTTCCTTTAATATTTTTCTCACTTTTAATGGAGATGCCCTTTCATATCGTTTAACTGCCCGTGCCATCATTTTTCAAACTCCTTTTCTTTTTCAGCTTTTCTTGTACCAGAGTGGGCGCGGAATGTCCTTGTTGGTGCAAATTCACCGAGCTTATGTCCGACCATTCTTTCTGTAATATATACAGGGATGAATCTATTGCCATTATGGACTGCGATTGTAAAACCTACGAAT
The DNA here is from genome assembly GCA_026416055.1 of Caldifarciminota bacterium. Taxonomy (GTDB): domain Bacteria; phylum Hydrothermota; class Tepidihabitantia; order SM23-42; family JAOAFX01; genus JAOAFX01. The sequence goes on along the minus strand of JAOAFX010000026.1, from coordinate 2,793 downwards.
TCAGGTGGAATTGTTGAATCCCTTGCCCAGGTCTTGATCACTTTCTTTTCCTTTGTCTCAATAAGGCGCATAATCTTTTTCAGAAGTTTCTGGTCCACATAAGGACCTTTTTTCAAAGAACGGGACATCACCTTCTCCTTTTTACTATAAATTTATCAGAAACCTTTTTCTTTTTCCGTGTTTTCTTTCCCTTTGTCAACCATCCCCATGGTGAAGTGGGATGTCTGCCTCCGTGTGATCTTCCTTCACCACCTCCCAGTGGATGGTCAATCGGATTCATCGCCACACCACGAACATATGGTCTTATCCCCATATGCCTTGTTCTACCTGCCTTGCCAATCGATACACTCGAATGAAGTGCGTTGGAAACCCGTCCGATTGTTGCCCGACAGCGCAAATCAATCAATCTAATCTCACCAGATGGAAGTTTGACATGGGCATACTTTCCTTCTTTGGCAAGAATCTGGCAGGAAAGTCCGGCGCTCCGCACAAGTTCACCACCTTTTTTTGGTGCCAGTTCAACATTATGAATCTCCACACCCAGTGGGATATTGCTCAATGGCAGGCAATTTCCAATTTTGATCGGCACATCTTCACCCGATATCACAGTATCACCAACATTCAGTCCTTCTGGGCAAATTATATACCTCTTTTCACCGTCCTTGTATGTAAGCAGGGCTATAAGAGCACTCCGGTTGGGGTCATATTCTATTGCACTTACTACTGCCGGGATATTGTCTTTATCCCTTTTGAAATCCACTATTCTTATCTTTTTATGGTGCCCGCCACCACGGTGGCGCGCAGTGATTCTACCCAGATTATTTCTGCCACCTGTTTTTTTCTCCGATATCACAAGCCTTTTTTCCGGTTCGGTCTTAGTAATCTCTGGGACATTCACAGTATAAAAACGGCGACCCGGTGTCAACGGACGATAAACTTTGATACCCATTTTACACACCCTCTACTATTTCAATCTTCTGTCCTGGTTTGAGCCATACCGATGCTTTTTTATAACCAGGACGATAACCTTCGGACCTTCCAAGACGTCTTAATTTGCCACGGAAATTAGCCGTATGAACCTTGATAACATTCACGCCAAAAAGCTTTTCTACTGCTTCTTTAATCATATCTTTATTTGCTTTCTTTGCAACAATGAATTGATAGCAATTTAACTCCCTTAAACGGTCTGCCTTCTCAGTGATTATTGGTCTGATGATTATTTGTTCTGGTCGCATCTTTTCTCCAGTTCTGATAAACCACCCCTGGTGAATAATACATATTCAGCCCAAAGCACATCATAACAATTTATATCAGAACTACGCTTAAGGTTGATCTTAGGAATATTCCGGACAGAAAGAATAAGGTTTTTATTCAACGTGTCAGTAGTAATCAAAACCCGGACATCGTTCAAATTTATCTTTTTGAGAATTTCTTTTAATCTCTTTGTGTTAGGCTTCTCAAAATTTAAATCTTCTATAACCCGAATCCTGTCTTCTTGTGCTGCTGCACTCAGTGCGGAGAGAAGTGCCTTTGTCTTTTTACGCTGTGGTATTGTTTTGTAATAATCCCTTGGTTTTGGTCCGAATACCACGCCACCCTTGCGCCAGATTGGAGAACGGATACTGCCGTGTCTGGCAAGACCGGTTCCTTTCTGAGGCCAGGGTTTTTTTCCTCCACCGCGCACTTCAGCCCTGGTTTTGGTCTTCGCAGTTCCCTGGCGCTGGTTATCCAGCAAGATTTTGACTGTTTCCCAAAGAAGCGTCTTATTTATAGGGGCTTTAAATATTTTCTCAGGTAATGTCACTGTGCCAACTTCTTCGCCATTCTGGTTGAATATCTTTGTATCCATAATCACTCTTCCTTTACTAAAAGTAGAAATCCATTTCTCGGTCCCGGAACTGCACCATGGAGATAGATGATATTGTCTTCAATCTTAACCACCTTGAGGTTCTTCACTGTAACACGTTCATTGCCATAATGCCCTGCCATGGTCTTACCTTTCAATATCCTGCCCGGATCCGCATGACCGTGTCCTGCTGAACCGATTCTGCGGTGAGACATTGAACCATGGGATGCCGGTCCACCACTCCAGCCCCACCTTTTCATACCACCGGTGAAACCACGACCTTTTGTGTATCCTGTGACTTTTATTTTATCTCCAACAGCAAAAATCTTTGCATCAAGTATATCACCGGGTTTATATTTTTCAATATTTTTGGTTCTTATTTCTGCAAGCCACTTTGCTGATTTAAGGTTTGCCTTTTTTAAATGACCGGCAAGGGGTTTGGTTATATGTTTCTTCGCTCCGAACGCTATCTGTATTGCCCTATAACCATCTTTTTCTTCATTTTTCACCTGCACCACCGGACAGGGACCTGCCTCAACCTTGGTAACTGCAATTAGTTTACCATCTTCAGTGAAAAGCTGGGACATACCCAATTTCTTACCTCAACATAGACACCTGCAGGAATTTCCAGTTTATTAAGGGCATCAATTATATCTGGAGTCACATCTATCAACTCAATCAATCTTTTATGAACCCTTAACTCGAACTGCTCCCTCGATTTTTTATCGACATGGGGTGAGCGTAGTACAGTATATAAAGATCGTTCAGTAGGCAGGGGAACCGGACCGGAAATTTTTATCCCATACCTTTTCACCGTCTCCACAATCGATTTCACTGATTGGTCAAGGATTCTGTGGTCATATGATTTCAATCTTATGCGCAATTTATTCATCACTCGACCTTACTCTATTATCTGGGTTACGACGCCGGCACCAACAGTCTTACCA
>JAOAFX010000025.1 GCA_026416055.1 Caldifarciminota bacterium | reverse complement strand
CTCGGACAGATTGCGATGCTGGAACAAAATTACGAAATGGCACAGAATTATTTGAAAAAAGTCTCGGAAATTTCCAGATTCTGGACTTCGCTTACTGGATATGGATAACATTATCTGTACTGACCAATTTTAATGAAGCGGTGGATTTTATGAATAGACATGAATTAAAAAATATAATTCCCCAAAAGGGATTGCTAAAACAAAAAACTTTTCCACTCACTTTCACAATGCTTTATAGAAAATACCTGAAATGTGATGAAGTTGATCTGTATTGACCGCTGGAGAGATTTCGTCAGGTTTGTTAGTTTAAACTAAGGAGGTTCTATGAATTATAAAAAGATAAAGATGAAGGCAAGGAAGAATATTGCATTGATTGCCCATGATAATAAGAAACAGGATTTACTTGAATGGGTAAAATATAATAAAGATTCGCTAAGAGAACATAACCTTTATGCAACCGGAACGACCGGCTTACTAATCCAGCGAGAAACAGGGCTCGATGTGATTAGATTTAAGAGCGGTCCTCTGGGTGGTGACCAGCAGGTGGGAGCAAAAATTGCCGACGGTGAGATTGATTTTTTAATTTTTCTATGGGATCCTATGGAACCACTACCCCATGATGTTGATGTGAAGGCTTTATTGCGTTTATCAGTGGTTTATAATATTCCAGTCGCCTGTAACCGGGCAACTGCCGATTTCTTGATTTCTTCGCCACTGATGAAAACTGAATATGAACGATTGCTTGTTGATTATGAGCTCCATAGAATGGAGACGATGAGTGAACGATTAAAGGATTGATGAGGGTAGACATTCGGGATTTGATTTCTCAGGGCATTGAGCGGTCGACAAGTCGAAGGATCTGGTCAGTGTATCCTTTTACTTGATTATAGCCCCTGAGTATTGCTTCCCGGGCCTTTTCAAATTGACTCAACCCGATGCCTGCAGTATTGATATCTATCCAGACACCTTCTTTGATCTGAAATATGTCATAAGTAATTAAACGAGAACTTATCAGCTCAAATGTTTTGAGAAAGATATCTTTTATGTTATATTTCTTACCGGTTTCTGATTCTTCAGAAATTTTGATCTGCGGATATTCAAATCTCGGCAGAACATTTACGGCGATAATCTTTTTGGCGCCGAGTCTCGTAGCTACATCGACCGGCACAGGATTGACAAAACCACCATCAATTAAAATCCTGCCCGAATATTTATTGGGTGTAAAAACAATCGGGATTGCAATTGAAGACCTTATTGCCTCGATTAAATCACCACGGTCAATTACGATTTCAGCATTCTCTTCAATATCGGTTGCCACCGCAGCATATTTAACCGGTAGTTCTTCAATCTTTGTGCCACCGAGATAAGGCTTTAAAAATTTTACGATATTCTTACCGTTGATAAAACCTTCCTTAGAGATACACAATCTAAATAATTCTTTCTTTTTCTTTTTATCAATCTTCAATGCAATTTCCTCCATCTGGTAGGCAGTAAAACCCTTTGCATAAAAACCACCGATAAGAGAACCCATACTCGCTCCAACGATAATATCGGGTTTAATATTCAATTCTTCAAGAAATTTAATCACACCGATATGGGCATAGCCCTTTGCCGCACCACCACCGAGTACAATTCCGAGCATATTTCATTATATCCAGATTTTTCTGATTTTCAATTGTATTGACATCAATTCATGTTTTTGTATAATCAGTTATGGATATAAAAAAGAATATAGAGTTGCTACGGGCACGCATAGAGAAAGCAGCTTTAAGAGCAAATCGCAGTCCTGAGGAGATAACGATCGTGGCTGTAACCAAAACCGTTCCCCCTGAAAGGATCATTGAGGCAATTGAATGCGGGATAAAGATTATCGGCGAAAATCGCGTTCAGGAAGCGAAAGAAAAATTCTCTATTATCGGCAATCGGGCAGAATGGCACATGGTTGGGCACCTGCAGACAAACAAAGTAAAAGACGCCTTGAAGATGTTTAGCCTCATCCATAGTCTTGATTCAATAAGACTTGCTGAGGAGATTGAGAAGAGGGCAACAGAGCCGATTGATTGCCTTATTGAGGTAAACACATCGGGCGAGACGACAAAATTTGGCATTAAACCAGAAGAACTTTTTACTTTTTATGATTCTATAAAAGATTTTAAAAAAATCCGAATCAAGGGCTTGATGACGATCGGTCCGGGCTGGGCAGTCACAGACCCGGAGGCATCTCGTACTTCTTTCCGGTTACTCCATGATTTGCGTGATGAACTTGCCCAGGCTTATGACCAGGAATTTCCTGTGCTCTCAATGGGCATGACATCAGATTTTGAGGTCGCAATTGAGGAGGGTTCTAATATGATTCGGATTGGCACCGCAATATTTGGACCGAGGGAATGAGTATGGATAACCAGGCAAAGTGTATTGAAGAGATAAATTGTTTAAACCAGTGGCGACGATATCAGTCAACACTTTCTTTCATTCTTTATGTGGCAATAAAGAAATTATTCCCCGAATCACAACTCAGGATTGAACATTCTATAAGTCATGGCTTTTATTGCCTTTTAAATCGAAAACTTACTGATAAGGATTTGATGGCGATTGATTTGAAGATGAGGGAGATTATCAGGGCTAACCTGCCGATTGAAAGGTTTTCACTGCCACGGGCAAAGGCTATCAGGTTGTTCGAAAGATATCACCAGAAGGATAAAGTAAAACTTTTGAAAAATGTTAATATAGAGAAGATTAATATTTACAAATTTGATGGATTTTTTGGTATTTACCCCAATCCACCTTTTGAAAGGACGGGTATGGTGGATAAGTTTTATCTGACCAATTTTCCACCTGGCTTTATCATTGTTTTTCCTAATTGGCAAAATCTTGATTCTTTACCGCCATACATTCCTCAGCCAAAATTAGCCCGGATATTTAATGAATATTTGAACTGGGTACAAATCCTGGGGATAACTGATGTTGCAGATTTAAACCGGGCGATAAAAAATGGACAGGGATCTGATATCATCAGGGTGGCTGAGGCATTGCATGAAAAAAAGATTGTCTATATTGCCGACCGCATAACATCGGATAAAAAGAAGGTTGTGCTCATCGCCGGTCCGAGCAGTGCGGGTAAGACGACATTTACAAAAAGGCTTGCTGTCCAGTTAATGGTGAATGGCTTTAGACCGGTTCTTATCTCCACCGATGACTATTTTCTACCTCACAGCAAAACACCCCGTGATAAATTTGGTCGGCTTGATTTTGAGTCAATTCAGGCTGTAGATATATCACTACTAAATAAACATCTTCTTGCCATAATCAGAGGTGAAGAGGTACGCCTGCCTAAATTCAATTTTATAAAAAGAAACCGGGAGAAGGGTAAAATTGTAAAATTGCCAAAGAACGGGATAGTTATGGTGGAAGGGATTCATTGTTTAAACGAGGAACTGACACCGCTCATACCAAAGAATATAAAGTTCAAGATTTATATCAGTGCCCTGACACAGTTGAATATCGATGACCAAAATCGTATATCTACAACCGATACCCGGATGATGAGGAGGATTGTCCGTGATACCCATTACCGTGGTTATACTGTACAGGGCGTTTTAACCCAGTGGGGCAGGGTGAGGGCGGGTGAAGAGCAGAACATTTATCCATTCCAGGAAGAAGCCGATGAAATGTTCAATTCAGCTTTGATTTACGAATCAGCAGTATTAAAGAAATACTGTGTGCCTCTTTTAAAAAAGATTGAAAAAAATGACCCCTTTTATTACGAGACAAAAAGACTGCTTGATTATTTCGCTTTATTTTTTGACCTTAATGATCGCGATGTTCCTTCAAATTCTATCTTACGGGAATTCATCGGCGGTAGTTCATTTGTTTATTAATCAGTACCATCTTGACAGCTACAAAAAATTTAATATAATAAGCCATCCTGACTTGAAAAACGGGGTCGTAGTTCAGCCTGGTTAGAACGCCTGCCTGTCACGCAGGAGGTCGCGAGTTCAAATCTCGTCGGCCCCGTTTTGCCAATAAACATCATGTCTCATTTAAAGATTATTCGAAATCCCCCATTTAATAACAAACTGTTAAATCAAAATTAAAATTATACTGAAATGATTTAAATTTAATGGCTCAAATCAGCCAATTTTTAAAAATGAGCTTTAGTGCCCGAATGAGCCTTTCGGTAATCGGTCTTTTCTTTAGATTTTAATCCTCTGATTTGCCCGCCAGATTTGATAATAGTTATCAACCCGGCAAATTTCATGATTTATAATTCGGAAGATGGATATTTAATTTTGCATTTTAACTAACCATCAGCTGACTGAGTCTTAACAAGACTTGCATAATCCGTAAAATTGTAGTAATGGATGGAATATAGTAACATCCCCGAACAAACTATACAACTACAGTTTATTCGGCATTTATAAAAAAATTTATATAAATCGTAGGGCAAACCTTCAGGTTTGCATTGATAAAAAGCAGGGCTAAAGCCCTGCCCTACGTTTGAACTTGGGTTTGCAGGACTAAAGACTTACCTTGAAAATCCCCTTTTGTCAATGGATGAAACAGGGGATTATCAGTTTGGAAGCTATGATAAGTTGGGAGAAATATTATCGCGACTGTAAAGTCGCTTCTGCAGAAAAACAAAAACCATTAAACTAAAAAATGGTGGGGAATTAGCACATTTCATACTTGACTTTTTATTCTGGTGGGATATAATTTTAAAAAAAGGGGGCTATAATGAAAAAATCTTTTGTTATGCTCTGTCTGCCTTTGCTTATCGTTATGAATCTATCAGAGGCAAATGAGTATCTTATACGGGTTGACGGATTGAAGGATAAAAGTTTAAACATTATTGAACTCATTGAAAATCATGCCCTGGTTATTGCTACAGAAGCAGATATTTCCAGGCTAAAGAATGAAGGTATTGAGTTTTTAATCCTTGATGAAAATCCCAGAGAAAAATATTACCAGATTGTTTATCTGATGGGTGAAGATCTTGTAAATGTTGCTAAATGCGGTGAAATACTTGACCGCTATGAAGATTGTGTCCTTTTGCGCACGACTGAAGAACAGGTTTATGAGTTGAATAAATTGAAGGTGGAGTTGAGAAGGTTGAACTTTGAGCCGGTGCGCTTTCTTGATGAAGACCCGTGTCCTTTGCAAATGGATAATCTGGCACCTGATACCCTTATTCAAAAAATGGTTGCAGCCGTTTCCCAGGATACGATTCAGTCGTTTATTTTGAGATTGCAGAGGATGTATACAAGGTATGCAACCCATGATTCAAACCGGGTTGTTGCGGTGAACTGGATAAGGGATAAGTTGCGCAGTTATGGTTGTGATAGTGTCTATTTCCAGTATTTTAGTACGAGCTATGGTCCCAATGTTGTTGGAATTAAGCGGGGTTATCTTTATCCTACTCTGAGAAAATATTGTTTGATTGGCGGGCATATGGATGATGTGCCTTCCAGTGGTTATGCACCGGGTGCGGATGCTAATGCAAGCGGGACTGCAGCAGTTATTGAGGCGGCGCGGGTGATGCGGCATTATCGTTTTGAGAATACAATCTATTATGTTGCGTTCAATGCTGAGGAGCAGGGTTTGATTGGTAGTGATTCGTTTGCTGCCCGCGCTTACCGGAGTGGTGATACCATTCTTGGTGTGATCAATTATGATATGATCGGTTATGTTACTCCTTCCAATCCCAATCGTGATACGCTCAATGCCCATTATACGACTGCTGTGGCTAATTGCAGTGTATTTGTTACACGATTTTACCAGGCGATAGCCGATACCTATACTCAATTAAAGATCAGGCATGTTCGTAATACTGGTACGAGTGGTGCTTCAGACCATGCGAGTTTCTGGAGGAGGGGGTACAAGGCGATGTTAGGGATTGAGAGGCAGTTGACGCCTGCATATCATACGACTGGTGATACGCTGGGACCTCATCTTTTTACCAATTGTGGTGTCAATCATCTGCCATTTGCCACCCAGGTGATAAAGACCGGTGTTGCAGCTCTGGCAAAACTTGCAGTGCCGATTCATATTGTGGGGGCTGAAGAACAGAAGGGAGATGGAGCTGGTTCAATTGAAATTCTACCCACGGTGGGCAGACGATTCGTTTTTAAGTTTCCAGATGCTGATGCGCAAGCCCAGAAGATTGTAGTTTATAACTCCATGGGACAGGTGGTGCGGAATTTGAGTAGTGACAGGGAAGTGGTGTGGGATGGAGTCGATGATAAAAGGAATCCACTACCTTCAGGTGTCTATTTCATCAGCTTGAAAAAGGATGACAGGATTATTGTCCGACGTGTAGTACTGATTCGTTAAAGGTTATTCAATAATCACAACCTTACCTTTCTGCTCAAGTCCTTTGAACCTGAGTGTGTAGAAATATACACCACTTGGAAGATTTGGAATGAAAAGTTCCTTGCAGGATTGAATCAACCTTTTATGGCATACCAGCCTGCCATCTATCGAGAACAGTCTTATTTCAGTATTAGCCGGTAGATTTTTGAATATCAAATCTCTCTGTATTGTTGCAATCTGAATTGTTTTTTCTCCAGAAGAACCCTTTTCAATGATGCCCACCATCGTGTCAGAAAAGCCATAAGCTCTGACCTGATACCAGGGGACTGAATCGATACCGGTTCTCAAAAGCCAGTTTGTGATGCGATTGGTACCGACTATTTTCCTTGAACTTATGACATTCCCTGAAGGATTCAGTCTGCTCACAAGTAAAGAATCGGCGTGCCACTGGGTATAATAGGAAACACTTTCCACCTGGCATGGTGAGGTTCCCCAGTTCAACATGCCCTGGGTTTTGGTCTGTTCAACCCAGACCATATTTGTATTCTCGGTGCGGGCAAGGGCAGCAACAAGAAAGGTCTCCTGGTTGAGTGTGCTATCAATCCTGGTAAATCCAATTACTCCGTCGGTATTACCGATGACCCTGATCCCACCAAGAACTGTTGTATCATTTGCAGTCCTGCCAGCAAAGACCTTTGTGCCACGGGTGTTTATCCTGAATATCGCCTTCTGTGAATTCCAGTGGAATTGATTGAAGATCCGGTCACGCGGTGAACTTGATAAAGCGTTACTCCAGTAATTCCCCGCATAAATATCTCTGATTATCTGTTCGAAATTTAAACCCGTCCATGGTGTGCGCTGGAGGTCTTCGGGCTGGATATCCCTTAAAAACGCAAGTGCAGCCATTCTTAAAAGAATGAAATGGATAGGTTGACCCGCTGCATCAAAGAAAGGTCTTATGCGATTATTTGAAAAACCACCTTCAGAATGGGCAAAGGCAAAGTTGATGATAGCATCGTAATCTCTTAAACCAGCATAACTGGCAAACGGCAAAAGCACAATATACCTTGATTCGCAGGGTGCAGGATGTTGCCATTCGGTTATTATCATCGGTTTCTGTGCAGATGCACACTGGTTCATATAGGTGAAGAACCATTCTCCGTTGCTGCCATCACCAAAATATGAATTTGTGATTCTGAAGTCAAGGGTATCCCATGGTCGATTTGGAAAAGATGGGTGGTCAAAATAAGGATGGGCATCGAGTACCGGCACGAGATTTGCCCAGGCATATTGATGCAACTGGTTTGCCCAGAAATATGAAGAGGTAATAAGCGACTGGCATTGTAGTGTGTCATTCAAAAGGGCGGTGATACGCTGATAGAATTTTGCTTCTTTATCGTAAAAGAATCTAATCTGATCAAAATAACGATATGGAGAATACTCGTAACGATTGCTCCAGCGCACAAGTCTGATTGTCCTTGTGGCAAGGCTTTCACCTGGATCAAGAACTTTTGAAAAAGGTGCCTTTCTCAGCTGGACATCATCAATCCAGACCCTTCCTGTATCACTTCCAAGATTAAAGGTCAACTGGACCGTATCAGATACACCCGAATAGAATGGCAAAAGAAAACTTTGAGCAGTTGTGGTGATGTTTACCGTTGTTGAATAATACACAGTCCAGGGTGTTCGGTTACGCTGTATCACAACATCCATACTGCGATTTCTACTCGATTTTGCTTTAAAACTCAGACGATATGTTGAATCGGTTCTGATAGTAAATCCAGACTGTAGTAACTGGATATGCCATGAATACTGACCGGGTGAATAGACATGGACAAAAACTGCGGGTTCTGTGCTCAATCCTGCATTCTGGACACCCCATGTAGAACTACCGCTAAACTGATTCAGCCACCAGTTTCTTGGTAAACCATTTAATGTATCAGAAAATTCACCATTAACTATTTTATTCGGTCCGACTGTGGTATCACCACCTGACCAGACCCGGATAAGGGTAGAATCCCAGCGGTACCTATTGTAGAGCCATTCATTCCACTGGTTCTGAAGATAGTTTTTATAAAATCGGGGCAGATAATAATCAGACTGGGTATTATCCCAGTTGTCCCAGAAATAGTGGTCAATGAGAGTTCCTTCATTCATCGGATTTATGAACACAAGTGCGGGCTCGTTTTTGTATGCAATACCGGTATAGGGATTGATATGATTCAGCAGACTGTCCGGGTAATCGCGGAATAGGGCATAGGCAGGTTCATAGAACATATAGACCCTTTTTATGACATCCATTGAGCGATTTACGCTATCGTAATAAGGAATGCCATCGCCAGATTTGAAGGTCCTGATGCTGTAAAGGTCAATCGCCGAATAGATACCTTTCTGTTTTAACTGATAAAAAAGATAGTCAAATCTACCAAGGACTTCATGATTCAACCTTCTTGATGTATTCGAACCGGGTGCACTTGTTAAGGCATCATCAATATGGTGGAAGCGCACCATATTAAAGCCTTGCTTTGCGATATGGCTGGCAACGATACTGCTCATTGATTGCGCAGGGTAGGTTGCTGAGAAACAGAAATTTGTGCCGAAGAATTTTGCCCGGCGGCCATTGGCAAAATATAAATGCCCATCAGGACGGACCACGACCCGACCATGAATTCCTGCAGGCGGTTCAAGGATAAATCTGCCGACATGGGTGAAATTGTTGAGTGTATCTGGAAATGGGGTGGTGAAATTAAACCAGCCCTGTTTGGGCGTGACATACTGGGCATCAAGAACATTTAAAAATATAAACAATAAAACGATTTTTGTCTTCATTTTACCTCCAGTCTTTTAATTATAATTTAAATTATAAAAATAAAATTGATAGTGTCAAGGAATTTTTTGCATTTATCCTGTTTTTGGATTTAAAACATGGGGTCGTAACTATTTCTGGTAAAATATTTGTTAAATAACTGATTATGCAAACCTAAAGGTTTGCCCTACTTTTTTATTTTTTCTCGTAGGGCAGGGCTTTAGCCTTGCAGTCAACAGGGCAGATGTAGGGCAAGGCTTTAGCCTTGCAATCATAAGAATTGCTAAGGTATTAACTTCTGATATTGAGAAAAAAATTCGGGCAATTGTACCCTGATATTGAAAATTGGAAGGGACTCAGATTTTTTGTATTTAAGACTAAAACGATCGGGGAATATTTTTTTCAGATTATTGTATTACTAATTAGAGGAGGCTAAAATGAAGATGGGAATTTTAATGCTGATTGCATCCTTAACAGTACTTTTTGCAAAAAAACCAGAAGAAGTTGTGGAAAATTATCTAGACAAACTTAAAATCGGTACACCTGTAGAGTATAAAAATCTAAAAATCTATCCCCTCGAGATATCCGTAGCTGGAGAAATGAAAGATTTTACAACCCTTGATGAGGCTATGGACAAGGGATGGCTTAAGATAAAAGAAATAGGTTCTGGAAATGTTAATCAGGTTGAGATAAAGAATAATGGTGATGAGCCGGTCTTTATTTTAACAGGCGAAATGATTGTAGGTGCAAAACAGGATAGAATGCTGAAGTCTGATGTTTTATTACCACCGAATAGCGGTTGGATAAAGGTGGAGGTCTATTGTGTTGAACATGGCCGGTGGATTGAGGTGTCGAAGGAATTCAAAAGCAGCAGGCTCCTGGTACCGAATACGGTGAGACAAAGGGCAAAATTGAGTGAGAGCCAGACCGAGGTCTGGGCTGAGGTTTCCCGCACACAGAATGAGCTCGGCATAGTTTCAGGCACTGGAACTGTTCGGGCAAATTACGAAAATGAGAAAGTTCAGAAAGTTGTTGATGATTATACACGAAAATTCAGAAATATTCCTAAATTGTCAAAATCAACAATTGGTGTTGTGGTCACGAGTGGAGATAGAATCATCTGCCTTGACCTTTTTGCCAGTAACAGCCTTTTGAATAAACTCTGGACGAAATTAGTAAAATCCTATGCGATGGATGCGATTGGCAGTACCAGAAGCAGTGTTACGAAAGAACAGGTTGCGGAATTTCTGGCATTGATTGATGGAGCAAAATTGGTTTCTGTGGGAACTCCGGGATTGGGTGATTTGCTTTCAATCAATGCTGATGCTGGAAAGGGCTCGGTACTCGTTTATGAAGAAACCGTAGTCCATCTCGATTTTTTCCCGGATGAAGATAATTTTAAAGAAAAGGATTCAGGTTTGAGGCTGGACTTCCGCAGAGACCAGAGGATAGAGAGGTAATTAACCCGGGAAGGATATTTCTCTATTTTGCAATAGCAATCTTGCTCCAATAAAGTTTTTACACTGGTCAACTGGCGTTGAGAATGCAGGGTTTGAAGTTAAATCGATTTATTCTACATCGATTTTTTGAGAATTGATATATTTAAAATATAGCATGATATTTAAGAATTCATTTTTGCCAGATAATTTATTCTTTTAATTCGCGGTATTCTTTCATGCCGGATACATGTATTGAAACTCTATATTTTTTTCTTGACACTGTATACTGGCTGATTATACTTGAATATGTTCAAAAGAATAAAAGAGGATATTGCTACAGTATTTGCCCGTGACCCGGCAGCAAGAAGCGTCATCGAGGTTATCTTTTGCTATCCTGGTTTACACGCTATCTGGTGCCACAGGATTGCCCACTTTTTGTGGTGCAAGGGCTTTAAATTTTTAGCACGATTCTTATCTCATATCAATAGATTGTTCACCGGAATCGAGATTCATCCTGGTGCAAAAATCGGTAGAAGGTTTTTCATTGACCACGGTGCTGGGATTGTGATCGGCGAGACAACCGAGATTGGTGATGATGTCTTGATGTATCAGGGTGTGACACTTGGTGGAACGAGTCTGGAAAAGAAAAAAAGACATCCAACGATAGGGAACAATGTTGAGATTGGTGCAGGTGCAATCGTTCTTGGTCCGATAAGGATAGGTAACAACGTCCGGATTGCTGCAGGTTCAGTCGTGGTTAAGGATGTTCCTGATAATGCCACGGTAATAGGCGTTCCAGGCCGGATCGGGCTCGGTTTTTCTGCTGAAGAAATCCGTAAACTTGAACATGGAAAATTGCCTGACCCGATTGCCGATGCATTACAGTTTGTGATGAAAGAACAGGAGAAATTACATAAAAAGATTGAAGAGATTGAAAGGAAACTTGAGGAGATGAAAAAATGATTACAACAGTATTTTATTTTATTGCCGTTGCCCTTTTGGCGGATTTTTACGAGTGTGAGAAAAACCAGTTTACAAATCTTTACTCGATCGATGCTGAGTTGTTAGAATGCCTTCCTGTGGCGGATCTTCAAGATGTTTTGCTCCTGGTACCAGGAGTATGCAAAGACTATAAATCGCTGCATATACGGGGTGGCACAGGAAATAGTGAAATTGCATATTATCTTGATGGCATCCCAATAACCAATCCTGAACAGATAAACCTCAATGGTGTGGAAAGAATTATTATTCAGAAATCTGGATTTGCACCAGAATACAAAGACGGATTTTCGGGCATCGTCCATATTGAGACAAAAAATTCTGATGCATTGAAGATGACATACCTTACAGATGACATAATTACTGATGATAGACTGAATAATGGTTTTAACCAGTATGGTATTTACACTCAGATGAAGATAAAAGACAGATTCAAAGCTGCATTTCTGGGAAAGTCTTTTTTCACCGATGTTCTCAAACCTGGATTGTATAAGGTTTCGTATCCGGGAAATAGTTATAATGGCTTAATACATTTTATGTATAACCTTAAAGAGAATAAAATCGGGTTTTACACAATTGCATTCCGTGACCAGGATGTTACCTGGCATCCAAAAATACTTGGAGGAAATGCCTATAAATACTCTGCCCAGAGGCTGATGGTGCGTAAAAAAGGAAAATCAATAATCACAACTGCTCATTTTTCTTCGGGACAGAAGACCACTTTATCAATGAAATTTCTCCGGAATGTGATTGACAGTGTATATGGTAACCGAGATTATGCCTGGGAAGAGGATAATGATTACCGGTGGTATGATGATTATCGCCTTAAAGGCGAGCATCTAATTGAATACTTAGAAAAACGTCCACTCCGGGAAATACTGGTGGATAGTCTAATGAAATACCATCAGGAACCGGATAGAAATAGTCCTGGAACATTGCGGAATAATCCCTATGGAATCAGGGGAATTTTTTATACCGTCGGTGATTATCCTGCCTGGTGTTATTATAAGGCTGAAACTCAGCAATTGTTGTTCGAGTTAACTTGTGATCTTACAAGGCAAAATAGAATAAAATTCGGTATAGATTATGGATGGTATGAATTTAACTATTACTATAACCCATTACCCCACTTTTCTCAAAAACTCTGGAGTTTTTATGAGTTGAAACCCCATACTATTTCGGGTTATGTTGAAGATCGATTGATGACCGGGAAAATTGGTATCTCAGCGGGAATGAGATTGAGTTATTTTGACTACGGGCTCTATTATCCAGGGGTTGAACTCGATGAGGAGGATACGGTCAATGTCCTCAAGAAATTTTATTTTTCACCCAGAATCGGTATTCTGTTGCCGGTGAGCAGGAAATTTAAGATTTTTTTTAATGGTGGTGAGTTCTATTATGAACCTTCAGGGTATCTCGAAAGGTCAGTGCCAGGGAAAGTGCGGTCCTTTGAACTCGGTTCAAAATTTGCTCTTGGAACCGGTTTTATAATCACCACCAGTCTGTATCAAAAATATCTGTATGAACTACTCATCCAGAAAGTTGAAGATTATCATGGAAGTTTTCCGATTTCTTATTATTATTTGTGTAAATTCACTGATAAAGGTGAAGTAAATGGATGGGAAGTTTGTATCGATAAATCAGTAGGACGGTGGTTTACATCCGGTATTGGCTATAATCTTCAGTCTACAAGGCAGATGCAGATATACGGATATAATTTTTATTATGAATTTTATCCTGGTGGTAATGACCCGATAATTGGAAACCCAATCAGTATAAGTATGGATTCTCCACTCGATTATGACTGCCGGCACAATCTTAAAATATATCTGCTTTTGAGAATCCCTGAGGATGCCCATTCCATTTTCAAAAACTCCACGCTTGGCGTATTTTTTTCTTTCTTTTCCGGCTTACCATATACACCAGAGGATTTCCTGGGAAATCCCCTTGGTGATATCAATTCATCGAGAATGCAGGGACTGAGTAGCATGGACTTGAAATTGCTCAAAAAATTCAAAATCGGTCCACTCCATCCTGGTTTTGCTATTATGGTGAATAATCTGCTCAACACTGAACAGATCATTTATGTGTATCCAACGACAGGTAAACCTGATGACCATGGAGACCCTGAACCACAGTTAGATCAATTTGGCTGGCTATCCATTACCAGCCTTTATTATTCACCACAGGCTGACTATAATCACGATGGTTTAATCACGCCCGTAGAGATGAAAGATGAATATTTAAAGGCACGCCAGGACTATCACACAAATCCCATGCATTATACAAACCCATTCCGTGTCAGGTTTGGACTGAATGTAGAATTTTAATAAACAGTTTTCAGTACTTATTTGTAATACGGGAGGTAGGTTTTCTTGATATTGAAGATGCCACTGAATATGCTATTGTAGACTTCGCGATATTCAGCTGATATTTCTTTTAAAAAATTTCTGATTTTTTCCCTTTTAGAAAGTTGATAATAAGGGCATTTATTAATATTTTCTGGGAGATTGAGTGCCCGGGCAATGTTTACGATATGTTTTTTCTCAAGGAAATAAAGAGGTCTGATGAATAAGAAACGACCCTGAATAACAGGCTGTGCCGGTGTAAATGTTGATATCTCACCGTTATAGATTATATTCAAAAGGAATGTTTCTACAACATCTTCAAGGTGATGGGCGAGGGCGACTTTAAAGATATTTAAAGAATCAGCATATTCAAGGAGCCGGCGTCTTCGTTCGCGTGCACATAAAAAGCATTTTTTATCAGAAGATACCAGTCGACCATCGATCTCGATTTTAATGATCTTGCAATCGAATCCCAGTTTTCTGCAGTATTCCTCGATAAAGTCAGTATTCCAGCCGGGAAAGTCAGGACGAATGTGGCAGGGTTTAATCTCCCAGTTCAATTTGAATTTTTTATTATATTCGTCCAGCAAAAATAAAAGAACGAGGCTATCGGTACCACCGGAAACGCCCACAACAACGCCCGAGTTTTTCTCAAGGATTTTATAGCGATGGATTACCCTGCTGATTGCAGAAAAACACGGATTTATTAACCCTTTTATAGCTGGCAAAAGGTAATTTTACCTGAGAACGATTAGTTGTTTTATCAACACACCCTTTTTTGTTTCCAGACGATAGAAATATACTCCGTTAGGCACCGGCATACCGTTATCGTCTTCTGCATGCCAGGGAATGGTGTGGGTGCCTTTATAATAAAAACCATTCGCAAGGGTTTTAACCGGTTTTCCGATGAGATTGTAGATGGTGAATGTAATGTACATTGATTCATTAAGAGTAAATTCAAACTCAGTGTAATCCTCTACAGGATTGGGACGATTTTTGCCCAGGCTAATGGCATTATTTGCCGTTTGCCGGGGACGGGAAAGAATCGCGAGTGTCTTTTCAGTGCGGTCGAATAACAGGATAGCATTATCAGAGGGATATGTGTAAAGCCTTGAATCTGGTGAAATCATCTGACTAATAATTTTATCTTCTCGACCACCGTTTGCTTTCAAAACAAGTATTGAATCCTTAAACAGAATATAACTTTTTCCGTCAATCCCTGTAACAAAATCGATTATATTCTCTCCAGCACTATATATTAACTGATTCCGGAATTCTGAAGGTACCCTGAAATCCTTGCCAGTCCAGGCATAAATCTGGTTGTTATTCATTGTATAAATCACTATCTCGCTTGTTTCATCAGCCAGTGGCGGTATGGAAAACTTTCTCAGGTTAGTGGAGAGAATGCCGATCATCTCGTTCCCATCAATGAATACAATCCGATTGGGCTCAGCAACAGCAAGCAATTTCTTCGTTCCAGCTTTTATAATTTCTGCCTGTATGGGATTGGTCAGAGTAAAAGGAAGGGTATAGATTTCTCCTTCTGGCGAGCGGACTGAAATTCTATTTGAATTGTCGATGACGATGAAATCTCCATCCCGGATTGCAAAGAGTCTACCACCTTCAACCTCGAGAACAAGGGTGAGATTTTCCTTTGCAAGTTCAACCTTGGATATTGAAGATTTTGTCAGAATCCATATATTGCCATCAGATCCTGCTTTGATATCATTTACCTGGATTCCTTTTGGCAATGTAAATTCTTCGCGTTTCTGCCATTCAGCTGAGGCAATTAAAAATGCAAAAAATATCACGATTAATTTCTTCATATACCCCCTTGTTATCAAAACTATATTTTAGATTATTCATGTCAAAAGAATGTCCAGACACTTTGTCTCTCAAATAGATTATATCTAAGTTTTTGCCATTGTCAATAGTATCCTTAAGTCAGGCTCAGGGTTTGAAATCGAAAGGTATCTGAATTGTCTGTTCAAATGGCTCACCATCCTTGGTCGCTGGCTTGAACTCCCATTGCCGGGCTGCTGCAAGTGCTGCCTCTTCGCATGCAGGATTGCCGAATGTTGAATATATTGAAGCAGATTTCACTTTTCCGTCAACCCCAACGACAACCTTCACAACTACCTTGCCTGCGGCACCGATTGCCCTTGCTGCCTCTGGATATTTAGGCATCACCTTTTTAATAGGCTCGGGTCGGGTGATTACCGATGGTTTTGGTGGAGTTACAGGTGGTGGAGGAGGTGGTGCTACTGCAGTAGCTGTTGTTTCTTTAGATGCTGCAGCTTCTAACAATTTCTCAGGAGTAATTGTTGGAGGTGGTTTAGGAGCTTCTTCTCTTTTTGGAGTCGGTGCAGGTGTTACTGGAGTCGGGGTTGTTGCTGGTGTGGTAGGGATTGCGGGTGCAGGAGTAGGAGCTGGTGAGGGCTGTGGTGTAACCCTGGCAGCAACTACCACCCTTCTTTCTGACGCAGGGATCCAGTAGGTATAGGCACTGGCAATGGAAATTTTATCCTCAATCCCTTTTACTCTTTTGTAATTAGCAGATATTTCATTGGGCACAACGAGGATCAATGAGTGAATCTACGGATGGATTTTTGTATCCGATAAAATTAAACTTACCTCGAGCTGGGTCAGAGTGCCAGTAGATTGTCGGGTCAATCTTATCACCTACACTCCATCCCATGATGAAACCATCAAATTTACGGTTGATTAAAGCAGTGATGAACGAATTCACATCCATGGTCTGGGAATTGACTTTTATACCGAGCTGGGCAAGATAGTTAGAAACAAAATTCAAAATCTGAACACGTTCAGGATTTTCAACATTGGTGATTATTGTCAGTGTGATATCTTTTCCATTTTTATCGAGGATTTTATTCCGGTTACGATCTTCAAAGCCCTTGTTTAAAAGAATATCTTTTGCCTTCGCCAGATTGAATTGTATGGGATTTATATTCTCATTGAATGCCCAGGAGGATGGTGGAAAGGGTCCGAGGGAAATCTGCCCCATACCCAGTAAGACATCATTCAGAATCTGGGTGCGATTTATTGCCATAGTCAATGCCTTCCGTATTTCCTTATCTTTCAGAAATTCATTATCGAGATTCCAGCCGATGTAAATATAGCTGTTTCCAGCCCTCGAAACGATATTGATATTCTGATTTCGGGATAATTTTTTTGCATCCGCAGGGGTTAAATTGAGGGCAATTTCTATATTTCCAGCTTCCAGGTCTGCGGTGAGTGCCTCGACACTGGGATAGTATTTTATGGTAATCTCATCAAGGGGTGGTCTTCCCCGATAGTAACTATCATTGGCGATCAAGACCAGACTGGAGCCAGGTATCCATTCTTTTATTTTATAAGGACCATTTCCGACTATTTTAGTTGTGCCAAATTCCTTGCTGTATTTCTCGTAGATATGCTTAGGCACAGGCATTATGTCAGAATCAGTAAGGAGATTTGCATAAACCTGGGTGAATGTAAATTTAATCGTATATTGATCGAGCAATTCTACTTTTTTAATATACTTGAGTGAGGCAACGAATGGATAATTCGTCTTGGGATCCTGCATCTTTTCGTAAGTGTAAAGAACATCCTCGGCAGTTACCGGTTCACCATCCCACCATTTTATATCCTTTCTCAAGTAGTAGGTAACTGCTGTAAGGTCTTCAGAAAATTCCCATGATGATGCGAGTTCTGGTTTCATTTTACCGGTATGAGGGTCTATCCTGTGGAGTCTCATGAATAAGAGCTCAAGGATCTCATTTGAACCTAAAACTGAAGGCTGGAGTGGCGAAAGTGTTGAGGGAAAATCGGTAGTTCCGATGATAAGGTTCCCTCCCCTTTCACCCTTCAGTGGCTCTTCTTTCTGGGCACATTGAATAATCAGGAATGTTATGAGGACAAAGAAGAGAAATTTTTTCATAAATGACCTCCTGTTATAATATACATTATATTCCGATTTTTAATTCCTGTCAAGCCCCAGTCTTTTTTTGAACCATTCTATCACAAATTTAAGACCCTGTTCGAGTTCAATCCGTGGCTCCCAGTTTAAAAGTTTTTTTGCTTTATTGATATCAGGATTGCGCCGGTGCGGGTCATCTTCTGGTAAGGGTTTGAAAACGAATTCACTATTGCTGTTGCATAGCTCCTTTATCTTTCGGGCAAGTTCCAGAATTGTAAATTCCCTGGGATTACCCAAGTTTAAAGGCAGCGGATAATCAGTACGGGCAAGCCTTGTAATACCCTCTACAAGGTCGCTTATATAGCAAAAGCTTCGTGTCTGTTTACCATCGCCAAAAATAGTTATCGGTTCGTTTTTCAATGCCTGTTCAATAAATGTCGGTATTACCCTGCCATCTCCAGGACGCATCCTTTCACCATAGGTGTTGAATATCCGAACGATATTAATCTTTAAATTATATTTTCTATGATAGGCAATTGTCAGTGCTTCAGCAAATCTTTTACCTTCATCGTACACCGAGCGCACTCCGATTGGATTGACATTTCCCCAGTATTCTTCAACCTGGGGGTGTATTAACGGATCTCCATATACTTCACTCGTTGAAGCAAGTAAGAATTTGGCATTATTTTGCAGGGCGATTTCAAGCATATTTATCGTTCCAATAGAAGCGGTCTTCATCGTTTCTATAGGGTATCGGAGATAATCGAATGGACTCGCAGGTGAGGCGAAATGGAGTATCAGATCTATATTGCCCTCTATTCTGGGTGGAGCACAGACATCACATTTAATAAACCTAAAATTTTTATTATCAAGATTGTGTTTTATATTTTCTTCTTTACCCGTGATCAGATTATCAATGGCAATCACCTCATCACCAGTTTTCAAATAATAATCAACAAGGTATGAGCCTATGAATCCAGCGCCACCGGTGATTAATATCCTCATCTTCCTATCCCTGCATAAATGAAACCTATTTTCTTCATCTCTTCAGGTTCAAAGACGTTCCTGCCATCCAGAAATACTGGCTGGCGCATCTTCTCCTTTAACTTCCTTAAATCGAGTTTTTTGAATTCATCCCACTCGGTTACAAGAATTATTCCGTCGGCATTTTCAGCCACAAGATAAGGGTCATTACAGTACTCAATATCGGGCATGACCAGTTTTGCCTTTTCCATTGCCACCGGATCATAAGCCCTAACAAGTGCACCTTCTTTTTTTAAGTCATTGATAATGGTTATTGATGGTGCAAATCTCATATCATCGGTGTTGGGTTTGAAGGAAAGTCCGAGAATACCGATTCTTTTATCCCGCAAATTCCATAACAGGTCTTCAAGCTTTTTTACAACCCTATGCATCTGCTCTTCATTAATTCTTTCTACTTCTCTTAACAGCCTGAAATCATAACCAAGTTTTTCTGAAATGCCGATAAACGCCTTTAAGTCCTTTGGAAAACAGAAGCCACCAAATCCCACCCCTGCATTTAAAAAATCCCTTCCGATTCTTTTATCAAGTCCAATCCCTTCTGCAACTTTTATAATATCCGCACCCGAGCGTTCGCAGATGATTGAAAGGGCATTAATGAAAGAGATTTTCATGGCAAGGAATGAATTTGAAGCATGCTTTATCAATTCCGCACTTGCTAAATCAGTGATGATTTTAGGAGCATCAATCGGTTTATATAATTCTAATAATAAATCTCTTGCTTTT
Organism: Caldifarciminota bacterium; assembly: GCA_026416055.1. Classification (GTDB taxonomy): domain Bacteria; phylum Hydrothermota; class Tepidihabitantia; order SM23-42; family JAOAFX01; genus JAOAFX01. The sequence continues at coordinate 6,662 of JAOAFX010000025.1, read as the reverse complement.
TCACTTTCTACACCAAGAACAATCCGATCAGGATACAAGAAATCCTGTATCGCTGAGCCTTCCCTTAAAAACTCGGGATTGGAGGCAACATCGAATTCAATCTTTTTTTTGTTAAATCGTTCCACGATCGTCCTTATCCACTTGCCAGTCTGAACCGGAACCGTGCTTTTTTCTACAACTACTTTGTATTCATCCATCGCCTCACCGATTTCACTGGCAACCTTTTCTACACTGGAAAGGTCAGGTTCACCATTCTCTTTGGGTGGTGTTCCAACGGCAATGAAGATGAATAGAGATTCACGGACACCATCGGCAATCGATGTTGTGAACCTTAATCTTCCTGCCTGGACATTTTTATGAACCATTGTTAAGAGTCCAGGTTCATATATTGGAATTTTTCCGCTATTTAATATCTCAATCTTTTTCACATCATTATCAACACACACCACATCATGCCCAATTTCGGCAAAACAGGTTCCAGATACGAGCCCGACATAGCCTGTGCCGATCATACAGACTTTCATAATCCTCCTTTTTTGAAATCTTCAATCATTTTCCGGTTTTTTATAAAAAATAAAAAATATCCCCCCAAGGAGAGACCATATAAAGACCAGAAAGAAGGATACAAGAGAGACAGTGAGAGATGTTTCACCATTTAGACCTGCCCGGCTGAAGAGCAAAACATACGCATTCTCCCTTACACCAAGGGCATTGAATGAAACCGGAATCATTGATATGACATTTATTATGGGTAAATAGATGAAGAAAGGAATGATGGAGATTTGAAAGTTACCCATGCTGCGCAAAACAAGGAATGGAGAAAGGGCAAGGAGTGCCTGGATGATGATTGAGTGTAATAAACATATTATGATAACATTCCAGGCTGAGCCAAATTCGGTCATTGTCCGATGGAGATTGTTAATCATTTCACCGATCCGTAAAATTTTTAAGTTTGCCACCACCGGATGTAAGACTGAATAGATCCTTTTAGAAAAGAGGGCTGAAGTGATTAGAACAAGGAGCACAAGACCGATGACCATGATGGAGATGAATTCACTTCTTTTCTGGAAGAGGTAGAGATAAATGACTGCAAATAGACCAAATATGAATAGACCAATAAATCCCAGCATCCTGTCTGCAATTACCACAGCAAGGGCATCGGTCTTTCTATCTTTCATTGTGTAAACAATCCTCATTACATCGCCACCTACAGTCGTTGGCAAAAAATTATTAAAGAAAAGGGCAATGAAGTATATTATTAAGGAATCTTTAAAATTCATATTTATTCTTTTATAATCAAGAAGAACCTGCCAGCGCCATGCAGAAAAGATGATAAAAAATAGATAGGGGATGAGTGCACAGAAAAGATAGCCCGTGTTCATATTTTTTATATTGGAAATAACTTTTTCTACATCAAGTTTTAAAAGTAAAAAAACGATCAACCCGACACCGATTAAAATCCGCAGGATTGTCCATAGTTTGTTAAACCGGTTTCTACCTTTATTAAATTGTAGCATTACAGAAAATTTTTTCTATCACTGGATTCAAGTTTTTCCAGACGGTCAATTATTGCTCTTATCGATTCACCAATGAGCCCGAGTGCAAAGAAAAGAATTCCTGAAACCACAAGGAGTATTACGAGATATAACATCGGTCTGAAGCCATGTCCCAGGAGTCTTAAGATGATGGCGATGATGCCGACAAAAATCCCCAATAGAATCTGAATCATACCTGTGGTACCAAAATACAAAAGTGGCTTCTGCAAAAATGATAACTGGAATTTGACTGCAAGGAGGTCAAAGAATCCAATAAGAATACGGCTCTTTTTCTGATACTTCGGTACTCCATATAGCCGGGGCTTTAACTTAACTGGAATTTCCTTTATGACAAAACCATATTGGGATGCAAGAGGCACGATATATCGGTGCCAGTCCCGGCGCAGTGGAATTGCCTGCAAGACTTCACGCCGGAATGCCTTGATTGCATTCATATCATGGACTTGTAGATTGAATAATTTTCTACCGCACCAGTTATATACCCCGGAAACAAATCTTTTTTCGTATTTACCCTGTTTCCAGCCGGTAGCAACATCTGCATCATCTTTTATGATCAACTCTACTAATTTTGGGACATCCTCAATATCGAATTGCATATCCGCATCATAGATTACAAGAATGTCTGCATCTGTCTCTGCAGCTCCGGTGATAATCGCCTGAGTTTTCCCCATGTTTCTTTTGTGTCTTGCTACCTTCAAATAATTTCTTTTATATTCCTTCAAAACTTCCTGTGTTCCATCAGTTGAACCATCATCGATGAAAACGACTTCATAGCCGTGATGGTGTTTTATAAAATCGTCAAGCATCGAAATGAGATGGGGGATATTCTCAACTTCATTATAAGCAGGAATAAGTATTCCAACCTTCATATTATTAATTCTATTATATACAGTCCTTCATAAAAGTCAAATATTTTAATTATATCGGGCGAAACACCCTTGAGAGTATATATTTATCAGAACGACTTCCAAAAAAGATAATCACCCTGTGTCGTCTATTGACAAAACGCCATTTTAAGCGCTCAGGCCGCATCACTCATCGGATAATTCATTTTTAGGCAAACCTGAAAGTTGTGGCTATCTATCTGGTATCCATCTCCGCCATTTACTTCGGCGGATTATTAATTTTTTAAACTAAAGATATCCAGCCGATAGTCTATTTTCACTCTTCAATACTTATACGCCAAAAATGATGATATTCTTGATTTTTCAATTCAAAAGTGGAGATAAGTCTGTTCCAATAAGTATTGACAACGCAATCATAATTCATATAATTGACTTGTCATCTTTTTTCATTTAAGGAGGAAATCATGCCAATAACTTTGAGCGTCATAAAGGCTGATATCGGGGGTTATGTTGGTCATTCCAGCATGCATCCCAATATCATCGCCCGTGCAATTCAATTGCTGGATGAACAGAAAAACAAAGGCACAATAGTTGATTTTCATGTAACCCATTGTGGTGATGACCTTGAATTAATAATTAGCCACAGGCTGGGTAATGATTCCAGTGAAATCCATAAACTCGCCTGGGATGTTTTTGTGGAATGCACAAATGTTGCTAAAGAACTGAAACTTTATGGTGCAGGTCAGGACTTATTGAGTGATGCCTTTTCCGGGAATGTGAAGGGGATGGGCCCGGGCTGTGCGGAGATGACCTTCGAAGAGCGGAAGAGTGAGCCGATCATTGTCTTTGCTGCAGATAAGACTTCACCAGGTGCCTGGAATTATCCATTATTCAAGATGTTCGCAGATCCATTCAATACAATCGGTCTGGTGATCGATCCGACGATGCACGATGGTTTTGTTTTTGAGGTTCATGATGTCTTCAATGACAAAAATGCACGTTTAAATACACCTGAAGAGATGTATGACCTGTTATGTTTGATTGGTGCATCCGAGCATTATATTATCAAGAATGTTTACAAAAAAGACGGGACGATCGCAGCAACGACATCTACCCAGCGCGTGAATTTGATTGCCGGCAGATATGTCGGTAAAGACGATCCTGTGATGATTGTCCGCTGTCAGAGTGGCTTGCCTGCGGTCGGTGAGGTCCTTGAACCATTTTCCCTGCCCTATATGGTTACTGGCTGGATGCGTGGTTCACACTGGGGACCATTCATGCCGGTCTCTGTTAACGATGCTAATCCTACAAGATTTGATGGACCGCCCCGGGTCATCGCACTCGGTTTTCAACTTACCAACGGGATGTTGATTGGACCGAGGGATATGTTTGCTGACCCGAGTTATGACCATGTGAGGCAGAAGGCGAATGAGATTGCTGACTATATCCGCAGACACGGACCTTTTGAACCCCAGCGTTTACCGCTTGCTGAAATGGAATATACAACACTGCCACAGGTGCTTAATAAATTGAAAGATAGATTCAAATAATCTAAATTCAACAAAATTTGTGCCCTTCCTGAAAAGGAAGGGCTTTTTTACAGTCAGAAATCATCGGGTACTACGATTTTTATCTTACCGGGAATTATTGAGATTTCTACTTCACTTGCTTTTTCTTCTTCACCATCTATGTCAACAGGGAAAATTTTTTCACCAATTATTTTCAATTTCTTCGCCCGGTGATGGTAGAGATTTTTATATAATAGATGGTTTGCATCATATACCGGTAAAAGGATATGTTTGATGAATTTAAAAATATTAGTATCCTTCACATAAAGAATTTCCAGGTATCCATCATTTATAGAAGCCATAGGTGCAATCTTCATCCCTCCACCAAAATATTTACCATTTGCAGCACCAATGATATTGATATCTCCCTTATGTATAAATTTATCATCAATATAAATCTTCAAAAAGACTGGTTGAGAGACTATCAGTCCGGCAAAACTGGACAGGAGAAAAGTGGCAAAGCCACCCAGCTTTCTTGGTATATATTTGGCAATCCTTATCACATTGCCACCCAGACCAATATCAAAAACATTGATAAAGTACCGGTGCCATTTACTGGAATGATTTTTGAATTCAGCCCGGCCGATGTCTACAGGCATCGTACTTCCTTTTAGAATTATATCGATTGCCCTTTTATAATCAAAAGGAATATTAAGAGTACGACATAAATCAGCACCGGTGCCTGCAGAGATAATTCCCAGCGCAGGTAAATTATCGTTGTTTTCACTGAACTCAATCATACCATTGATGATTTCATTTATTGTACCATCGCCGCCGATACTTATAATCAAATCAACATTGTTCTTTATCGATTCCATGGCAAGAATTTTTGCATGGTAACGATAACGCGTTAGACTGAAAGATATCTTACATCTTGATTTTTCAAGATAATTCTTAATGTTTTTTAAAATTCTTTGCGCGGTATAAGCACCAGCTCTGGCGTTGACAATCACCTGAATTTTATTGAACATTTTAATCCTTATTGGTTTTAAAAATCATAAAGCCAATTGTGGAGAATAAGGCAATTAAAGATACTATTCCCCAGATGAAGATGGATCGTCCTGAAAATAGATCGAGCAAAATTCCACCGAGTAATGGTCCAAGTGCCCAGCCAAATGTCTGGGAGAGGTTGTAAAATGCCAGATAACGGCCACGATTTTCTGCTGGAGCAATCTTTGAAGCATAACTCTGACTTGATGGTGTTATTATCATTTCAGCAATCGTGATTATTACGATTGAGATGATGAGAGATGTAAATCCGCTTGCAAATCCGATGGAGAGATATCCCACACCATATACTAAAGAGCCGATCATTAACGCTGAGATTTCTTTTTTATCCGGTATTAAGTGGGTAACGAAGTACTGGAAAAAAACGACAATAAACCCATTTATGGAGAATAAGATACCGAGCTGGCTTTTAGTGATGCCTATACGATTGACAGCATAGATTGATAACGGGGATACGAGTTGTCCCCAGACAATAAATATGCTCAGCGAAATTAGAGTAAATGTGAAAAACTTATGGTCATTGATGACTGAAAATATTTCTTTGATACTGACCTTTAATTCCATCTTTTTGCTACTGCCCTTTGTTCCATGATTCAGGGACTCTTTGCAGAATATTGTCAAAACGGCCGTGGCAATAAGCATACAGAAGGCAGTGACGAAAAATAAATAGGCATAATCGATCGTCGCCAGCAAACCACCCGCAGCCGGTCCAAGTGCCCAGCCTAAATTTATCCCCATACGTAATAATCCATATGCCTTAAGCCTTTCGTTCTCTTTTGTTAAATCTGCAATATATGCCTGGGATGCCGGCATATAGAATGAAAATAATATAGAATTGAGAATGAGAAATATGAAGATGAGATAGATATTGTGCCACTCCATGATGGTTATGCCAATAAATATGAAAAGTAAGAATCGTCCAGCCAGAGAACGTACCATGATGAATTTTCTGCCGAATCTGTCACTCAACTCACCACCATAAAGTCCAAGCGTCGCTCCTGTTATCTGGGCAGTCATCAGAATCACACCCACCATGGTCATCGGGATTTTTAGAACATTATTTAAATAAAGACTCATATAAGGCATGGTGATGGAAAAACCGACGGCACTTATGACACTGGTGGCAAAAAGTGCCCAGATATCACGTGGAAAATTGCGCGGTAAAATGTTGTGGAGTATCATTAACGGGTTATAGTTTCAGCTATACAAGTTTTAACGATTTTAATTCTGGTTCCAGAATAGCAAATCGATCACTCTTTATTCAGCATCACTTATCTAACAAAAATAAGTTTTTCAGTAAAACTCTCCTCACCAAAATCCACTTTTATGAAGTATATGCCCGTGCTTGAGGTTTTATTTTCTTCATTCTTGCCATCCCATAGAACAAGATGTTTTCCTTTTTGTAGTTTACCATTGATGAGCCTTTTTACAAGCCTACCTGAGACATCGTATATGTTCAGCCTTATTTCTCTTTCTTTTGGTAGATTGAATGAAATTTTGACGCACGCAGAGAAGGGGTTGGGGAAAGGATGATAGAGGGTGAACTTTTCTTCAGGGTGATTCTTATTTTCAGATATGCCGGGTATATAATCGGTACGGACACGCATCATGAAATCATATGGATACCACGGATGCCAGCCATAATTTGAAGGTTCAGTCCAGTACCAGTATGATACACTGTCGCG
>JAOAFX010000024.1 GCA_026416055.1 Caldifarciminota bacterium | reverse complement strand
AGATGTGTATAAGAGACAGCCTATAATATGATCTGGCCTGAACCTTATGATACCAATATCGTTTATTGGAAACAGATGGCGGTTACAGAGGCTGGAAATCCGATCCTTGTGTTTGATAATATTAATGGTTCAGATAATCACTATCCTTTTGAAGGTAAAATTTTTGTTTCAATCGCTTCGGGTCAGCCCTGTATTGAGGTTGGGATTACTACAACGGGTGCTGAGAATTTCTACCCGACAATTGCAACTGGTGGTAATTATGTTGTGGTTCTATTTGGTGAGCCGCGTTATGGTACTGGAGAGAATACCTTCTGGGATATTTATTATAATTATTCAACTGACAATGGTATAACCTGGCATACACCGAGAAGTTTGACATCAAATATCACTGACCATAACAATTGTCTCTGGCAGATTGCCAAGAGGCTTGACCCTTCAGGATATGGTCAGTTCTTCTTTGCCTTTGGTTGTGGATTAGCCAATCCATTAAGTGACCTCTATTATCTTGCCGGGAGTAATATTTCTGCTCCTTCCCGCTGGTATGTGGGTCGTAATCCTGTTTTTGGTATTGCGGAGAATAAAAATGTCAACTCCAGGGATTATCTTTTCAAGATAATGCCCAACCCGGCAGTAGATGGATTAAAGGTTAAATTCGCTCTTGCTCGTTATGGTCATGTACGCATTGATATCTATGATGCAACAGGCTTGTTGATAAGAAATCTTGTTAATTCAAATTTTGATAAGGGAAATCACACATTAGAAATTGATTTAAATGACGACCATGCATTCAGTAATGGCGTTTATTTTGTAAAGATGCATACCAGCAATTATGAGAAATTAGAGAAACTTGTTATTGTTCGATAGTAAAAAATTTAAAAAAGCAGCAACTTCTTTCCCGAAACAAAGTTAAGCGTTTCTAGCTTATTTAAAATATTAGTCCTAATATATCTCCAATGAATGCTATTAGAAAATGTAGGATCGCACAGGGCAAAAAACTTTTGCCCCGAATTGCAATTATGCCTAAAAAAATCCCAGCAATGATTGAGCCGTATGCCTCAAGGGGTGGTTTGCGATAGTGCATTAAGGCAAATGGAATCGTTTGAATTAATATTGCAATTTTATAATCAATCTTTTTTGATAGACCAAATAGCATAAACCCACGAAAGAACAATTCCCAGCCGAACATATAACAGAGATGGACAAATTCATATATCAGCAGTTTATTCATCCCTGTTCGTGCAGTGTAGGAGAGTGGATATACTGCTTTTAAATTAGTAAATTTAAAGGCAATCAACAGAACAGGTATCATTATACAAATAATTATCAAAATATCTTTTATCCACACCTTGAAATTGCCAATTTGCACTCCATAATCTTCTGGTTTATTTTTGAAAAGGATCATTGGAATTATCGGTGAAATGCCATACATTATCCCCAGCACAAGCATTTTTTCAAAAAACGGTTCATTGGGAAAGAATATCCTTGTCCGTTTAAGATATAACGAAAACAATAGTATAAAACTTGAATAGCATATAATGACTAAGACTTCTAAATCAAATTTTTTGAGTTCTGCGATAATCTCACTTATCCATTTCTTCATTATTTTAATAATCTGCTGAATATATTCGGAAATTTTCTTTTTGCTTCCTGAAATATCCTTTTACTGATGCAGGTTGTATAACACCACCGAAGACCAGCACTTTTTCATTTTCATACTTGGCAATAACCCTCAAGCCCAGACTGCAATGGGCATAAATGGTTCTACTTGCAGCCGAATCAATCCATACCTTTAATCCTGACATCATTATGTTGATAGAATCAGCGTTATTTAAGAATTCATTGATTGTTGATTTAAGTCCGTCAAAATCAAGGTAACGCTTATCAAAATATTCTTTATCAAAATAATTCAGGATTGTCCCGACATCTTCTTTTTCCACGGCATTCTTAAGATTGTTTATGTCTTTTATCAGATTTTTCTTTTCATCTGGAAGTAATTTTATAATGATAAATATAACCAAGATTGCACCAAAAATAACTATCGCAATGCGGATAAATTTCATGATAGAATCAATAGAATACCCAATCCAAAAAAGAGCAGTGCTGTCAGAAGTTTAATAACAGGAATTCTTTTAGATAGGCTATCGGCAACACTATTACGAGAAAAGACATTGGCAAGAATCGCAATTGTAATCAATGGAAGTACGAACATAAGATTATAAAGAATCAGTATAAAAATTGGTTTAAATCCAAAATATCCTCTTGAAACAACAAATGTAATCGTCGGCAGATACACCTGGCCTGTGCAGCCAAATTCAAGAAAAGAGATTATGATTCCCGCAACAAACGAGCCAATTATTATCCCACCGATACCGGTTTTTTCTTTTATCTCTTTATGAATTTTTTGTTTAACTATCAACGGCAGTTGTAGAATCATCTTGCTTGTATTCCCTGTGCGGGCGACGAAATAATCATAAAGGTTCAATACTCCAAGAATGAGGGCAAAAATACCAAATAACAAGAAAATTATTCTACCTATGATTTTTATTGCAGAAATCGTGTTAAGAACAAAATAAGCACCAAGTCCAATTGCAAGATAGCATAAAAATACAGCCGATATGAAAGCAATAGACATAAAAATAATCGTTTTGCGCTGGCGTCCGATAAATAATAAATAACTCACGAAAAATATAATCGTTGCAAAAGCGCAGGGATTTACACCATCCAATAGACCCGCAATCATAACTCCAATAATGGAAAATTTAGAAAATCTTTGAATGATGTTTTTTTCAGCGGTAGTAAATTTCAATGTATCCAGTCGGGGACTTCCGGCTGAATATTTTTGTATCAGGCTTTCTAATTTCTCTACATAAATCTCTTTTACAATGTAATCTTCACCAATGAATATCGCTGGCACAATCAATCTTTTTTCTCCGGGCATCTTACGCAAATCGGCAAGCCCTTCATAAAAAATTTTGTTTGTATCTTCAAAGATATTATAACGACGAACGATCAAATTCGGATATTTTTTTGCAAGACCATTGAGTAGAGCTTCTACACGATTGCATTCAGGGCAGGCTGGCTGATAAAAATAGTATAAATTGATATTGCTGGTTATGACTTTAAGGGTATCGGGTTTTGTTTCAACTGTATCTTTTTTTATGAACGGCTTTTTGATGCCAGCATATTTTTTTAATATCGGTTCTAATTTCTTTCTCACTTCTTCTGGTCCGTAAAGTGCCGAATCACCGATAAAGACTACCGGTAAATCTTCGCCAATATTTTTAATATTTTTTTCTTTTTCCCATTGTTCGAGTAATTTGTAGTTATCAAGATTATTCAGGTCATATTTTTTTAGTCTGAAATCATACTTATTTTGCAAACGTGGAATATCATCAAGCAGAATATCCATACAATGTCCGCAATCAGGGGAATAGAAAAAATGGACGGTGATTTGTCGGCTGATAGTTTCCGGGAAAATTTCGGAAACATAAATGAGGAAGAAAGTCAATAAAAAGAGCCTGAGGTTCATCGGTATACACTTTCTCTGGGTATGGTCAAAACTACAGGGCAAATGCTGGATTGATTTCTGAAACTTGTTCATAAAAAAAGTGGGTCATGCAGGACTCGAACCTGCGGCCACCGGATTAAAAATCCGATGCTCTACCACCTGAGCTAATGACCCATTAAATCAAGGTAACCTATTATAATTAGATTTTAATTCCTGTCAAGATAAAAACTAATTGATATTAACAACAGATTTTACGATTTCGGGCAAGACTTTTCCTGCTGGCGATATTATACTCACATCAACGAGAGATGTGATAAGGGTGGGTTCAATGTTTATTTCAATCGTTTTGACTCCATAATTTTTTGCGATTTCAGGAATTCCTGCAGCAGGCCAGACAACCCCGGATGTTCCACGGATGATTGCCACAGCTGCATTGCTTAAAAACTTCATAGATTCCTGCCATACATCCTGGGGAATTGCCTCTCCGAACCATACAACATCCGGTCTTAATAGACCACCGCAATTACAATATGGCATTTTTTCAATTCTTGCATTTTCTATTTTATCAATCCTGCCGCATTTTAAACAACGGGTTCTGAAAATATTCCCGTGCAATTCCAGAACATTTTTTGAACCTGCACGCTGATGCAGATTATCAACATTCTGGGTTAAGAGCAAAAATTTTTCAAAATGATTTTCTAAATCTACCAGTGCATAATGGGCTGGATTTGGTTCTGCTTTTGAGATAATATCCTGTCGCCACCTGTACCATTCCCAGACAAGCTCAGGGTTTCTATTGAATGCCTCAGGCGTTGCCAAATCCGTGGCTGAATAATTCTTCCATAATCCATCCTTGCCCCGAAATGTGGGAATACCACTTTCTGCAGAAATTCCGGCTCCGGTGAGGACAAATAAACTTTTCGCATTTTTCAAAATTTTTATTGCGTTCTCAATCACAGCTAATTATACCCAAAAGGGATTGACTTTCAAGTTGAAAAAATATATTCACAGAAAAAAATTGTATCAGAAGTAAATTCCGAAATTTCTTAAAAACTGAATGATCTGGTTATGTAATATTACAACGGAGGCACCACCAATACTCAGAAATGGACCGAAAGGAATTGGATTGTCCTTGCTCTTGTGAGTGATGCTGAGATAGATCATCCCAATGATTGAACCAAAAAGTGCAGCGATAAATATCGCTGGAATTATCATTGGAAATCCCGCGAAGGCGCCAATCAATGTTACAAGGTACACATCACCCATCCCCATCACTTCTTTTTTGTATGCCCAGCCACCTAAAATCCTTATCAGAAAGATGAGCCCCCCACCAAATAATGCACCAATCAATCCCATTAGAAAATTGTTGTTTAAAAATTGATATACCAGTCCGATAAAAATACCCGGAATCGATAGGATATCAGGAATGACCTGATGGGTAAAATCAATGCCGGAAATCACAATCAGAATAAAGAAGAATATTGCGATAAAAAAGAAATCTATTCTAAAAGAGTATTTTGTGAATGACCAGAGCAGAAGCAGTGCGGTCAATAATTCTACTAAAGGATATTGGATGGAAATTGGTCTTTTGCACTTATTGCATTTACCACCTAAACCGATAAAACTCAATATCGGAATGTTTTCATACCACTTTAACGATTTTTTGCAATGTGGACAAAAAGAACGAGGGGTTATGATAGATAGACCGCGTGGCATTCTATATATTAGCACATTTAAAAAACTTCCGATTGCAGAGCCAAAAATAAAGACAGCGACTGAATGCAAGAATTTCAAGTTTATACGCCTTTGTCTTTTAAATCATAATAAACTGCAAAGGAATCGAGGCATTTGCATATTGATTCCATGCTATCTTTGATCAATGCGAGAATTTCGTCTTTATTGCTCTGCATAACTTTGGGAATTGCTAAGACAGTTTTTTTTAAACCCGGGATGAGATTGTGGTTGATAATGTCGTGTTCAGCCAGACTGATGAATACATCGGCATTATTCAAAGGTTCACGATAATCGTTTTCCACAATTATCTTATTACCGATATCAACAAGGTTCTTTGCCAGGCCATAAAATAGATACTTTATTTTCTCACATAATTTCAACTGGTCTTCTGGGCTGTACCGGCTCAGTTTTTCCATAACCGTCTTTATCTCTTCAATATTATTACGCATTGTTTCATAAACCTCCCTGAATCTCCCCGTATCCATAATGATCTATTATATTTATAATTCCATTGATGTCAATATAATTGAATTGAAATTGCTACTTTTTTGACAGGACACAGACCAGCTTATAAAGATGGACTAGTATTACTTAAATCAAGCATCCAATACTTTAAATTGCTGGAAAATGAAATAAATCTTGACTTGAAGTAAATTTTATTTATAATTGACCAAAGTTATGAAAAAACTTCTTCAGGAAACAGATATAAAAAGGATTATCACAAGGATTGCCCGCGAAATAGTGGAAAGGAATAAAGGGACTAAAGACCTGGCTCTCATTGGTATAAAAAGACGGGGTGATATACTTGCCCAGCGCATCGGTGCTGAGATTGCAGAATGTGAAAAGGTAAAAGTTCCCATAGGGGCCCTGGATATCACTTTATATCGTGATGACCTTCAGCTCGTCTCCGAGACACCTATAATAGAAGGAACAGATATAAACTTTGATGTGAACAATCGCATCATCGTCCTTGTGGATGATGTTTTGTTCACGGGTCGCACCATTCGTGCGGCAATCGAAGAGATTCTTGATTTTGGCCGGCCCAGAAAGATTCAGCTTGCGGTTCTGATTGACCGCGGACACCGGGAACTCCCTATCCAGGCCGACTACATTGGTAAAAAAATTTCTACCACCGAAAACGAGATAGTTGATGTTTACCTTAGAGAACTTGATGGACAGGAAATGGTCTTCGTTCACCGAAGGTCAAAACCGAGAAAAATAAAAGTGAAAAAAGGTCGCATAAAGATAGCCCATTCACACAAACCAAAGATTGAGCAGTTAAAGATAACGGAAAAGCAATGAATCCAAAAAAGGACCTTTTAGGGATTGAGGGGTTGGGCAGTAAGGAAATCTTAAATTATCTTGACACTGCAGAGAAATTCCTTGAAATATTGGACCGTCCGATTCCGATCATTCCTGCACTGCGTGGTAAGACGATTTTGACATTATTCTTTGAACCATCGACGAGAACCCAGATTTCCTTTAGTATTGCTGCCAAGAGATTATCCGCTGATGTTGTAAATTTCTCAGCGAGCACTTCAAGTGTAAAAAAAGGCGAGACACTTCTTGATACTGCAAAAAATATTGAAGCGATGAAAGTCGACGGCGTGATTGTACGCCATTACGCCTCAGGGGCGCCAAGAATACTTGCCGAGAATTTGAATGCCTTTGTGATAAATGCGGGTGATGGAACCCATGAACATCCGACCCAGGCACTGCTCGATATAATGACGATGCGTCAGCATTTTGGTTATATCAAAAATCTAAATGTCTTGATCGTCGGTGATGTACTTCATTCCCGTGTCGCCCGTTCAAATATCTTTGGTTTGAAAACCCTGGGTGCGAATGTTGCTGTCTGCGCACCGCCAACACTCATACCTGTAGATATTGAAAAGTTAAATGTTGAAGTCTTTTATAATCTCGATGAGATAATCGGGGACTTTGATGTCGTGATGGCGTTGAGGATTCAGCTGGAAAGACAGGAATCAGGGCTCTTTCCTTCTGCAAGGGAATACAGGAATCTTTATGGACTCACTGTAGAACGTGTACAGAAGATGAAGCCACAGAGTATCATCATGCATCCTGGTCCCACAAATAGAGGTCTGGAGATAGATCCAGAAGTTGCCGATGGACCAAAATCTGTGATTCTGAAACAGGTGAAAAACGGTGTTGCAATGAGGATGGCAATACTATTCATCCACGCAGGGGGTAAGATTGAATAGAATTTTGATCAAAAACGGACGGGTGATTGATCCAAAAACGAGGTTTGATCGAATAGCAGATATCCTGATCGAAGGAAATAAAATACAAAAGGTGGAAAGAAATCTTAAAATTGATGGTTTAAAAGTAATTGATGCTTCAGGGATGATTGTGAGCCCGGGTTTTATTGATCTCCATTGCCATCTCAGGGATCCGGGTAGACCGGACGAGGAAACGATTGAAAGTGGAGCAAGGGCAGCACTGGCTGGAGGATTTACCACTATTTGCTGTATGCCAAATACTGAACCACCGATAGATAACGAGGGAATTGTAAGTTACATAATAAAAGAAGCAGAAAGAGTGAATCTCTGCCGGGTATTCCCTATCGCCACCATAACAAAGAAACGTGAAGGGAAGGAAATTTCTGAGTTTGGTGAACTGGTGAAGGCAGGGGCAAAAGGCTTTTCTGATGATGGTAATACAGTGCGCGATGCTCGCGTTTTGCGCCATGCCATGGAATATTCCAAGATCTTTGATATTCCGATATTTGAACATCCAGTTGACGAAGATCTCAGTAAGGGCGGTCTGATGAATGAGAGTGAAGTTTCCACAAGATTGGGACTTGCCGGTTCACCTTCGATTGCAGAGGAGATAATCGTCGCCAGGGATTTAATGCTGGCGAAATTTACTGGTGCCAGACTCCATCTCTGCCATATTTCTACCCGTGGTTCAGTGGAACTCATAAGAAGGGCAAAAAAAGAGGGAGTAGATGTGACCTGCGAAACCTGCCCCCATTATTTCTTTTTTAATGATACAGTCCTTGAAACATATAATACAAATTATAAGGTAAATCCGCCGATTCGAACCGAGATTGATCGCCGGGCAATAATTGAAGGTCTGCGTGATGGCACGATAGACTGTATCAGCACCGACCATGCACCCCATACCCGGGCAGAAAAAGAGCTTGAATTTGCTTCAGCACCTTTCGGAATGATTGGTCTTGAAACAGCTCTGTCCATGGTCATAATGCAACTTATAAATATTGAGAAGTTTTCCTGGTTTGAAGTCCTTGATAAACTTACTATCAAACCGGCTCAAATCATAAAAGAAAAGACCGGGGTAATAAAAGAAGGTGCGATTGCCGATATTGTAATAATCAATCCAGAAGTGAAGTGGCGATTGACACCGGAGATTATAAAATCAAAATCAAAAAATACTCCATTTTTAAATAAAGAACTCACTGGCCGTGCTGAATATGTAATTGTAAATGGTGAGATAAAATATCAGGCAACACCCTGATATAAACACGTGTAATATTGACTTTTTGCTCCTTATTTATTATAATCACTTATGAAAACAATAAACGATGTCAAGGATATACCGGCGATTGATAAAATTTTAAACTTTCCAGAATTAAAAGAATTCGCCGATGTGTTAGAACATAACTATCTTTTGAAAGTTGTTCGCGAAAGGACTGCAGAATTCAGAAAAAGGATACTCAATAAAGAAACTTTAAGTATTGAAGATTTAAAGAAGTCGATCGTTGAAGAGTTATCGGATTTGATACATCCATATTATGTTTATGCGATAAATGGGCTGGGAGTCATACTTCACACGGGATTGGGCAGGGCTCCATATATTTCTTCCATTGCCCAGACCCTTCTTTCTCTGGGTCCTCGATATTCAAGGCTCCAGATTGATGAAGATGGCCGTCGTGCTGACCGGTATAAAAGAATAAGCAGATTGCTCCAGCTTATAACCGATGCCGAAGCCGGAATGTTTGTGAATAACAATGCAGCGGCAACCCTTTTGATTCTGAATACGCTATGTAAGGGAAAAGAGGTCATTATCTCACGCGGGCAGTTGATTGAAATCGGCGGCTCATTCAGGATTCCTGAAGTAATGGAACAGAGCGGTGCAATCCTCCGCGAGGTGGGGACTACAAATCGGACCCATTTAAGGGATTATGAATCTGCAATCAATGAGAATACTGGTGCACTCCTCCGTGTTCATCAATCAAACTACCGGATAATGGGCTTTACAAAAGATGTGTCGATTGAGGAGCTTGTTTTACTAGGCAGGAAATACAACCTGCCGGTTATTGATGACCTCGGAAGTGGTGCCTTGCTCGATTTTTCCAGGTACAACCTTCCCAAAGAGCCGATGGTCCAGGAAAGCATAAAGGCTGGCGTGGATCTGGTGTGTTTCAGCGGTGATAAACTTATCGGTGGTCCCCAATGTGGCATAATTGTGGGAAAGAAAGAATATATTGAACGATTGAAGAAAAATCCATTGACCAGGGCACTGAGATGTGATAAACTGACGAGTGCAGTTCTGGAGGCCACACTCCAGTTGTTCTTGAGAAAAGAAGAGATAATAATTGAAAATCACGGAGTCATGGCTTTACTTTTGAAACCGCTCGAGAAGATAAAACGTCAGGCAAGGTATTGTATTAAGAAATTAAAAAACTTGCCCGGTGTAAAATGTGAAATTGAATCGTCAGTATCAGAAATTGGTGGTGGCTCACTGAGCACAGAGCAATTGCCCACATTCGTTCTTTCCATCAAGACAGAAAAAATGCCTGTAGAGAAACTTGCCCGGGCAATGAGATTGCATAATCCACCAATATTTGGTAGAATAGAAAATGATCTTTATCTTATTGATTTCAGAACAGTCTTTGATGGCGAAGAGAAGATTATTGCCGATGCCCTGTTGAAAATTCTTGGTCCATGAGTGAAGTTTTCAAAAAGCATATCGTAATTGGAACGGCCGGACATATTGATCATGGCAAGAGTGCTCTGATCAAATCTTTGACCGGGACTGATCCAGATCGTCTCAAAGAGGAAAAAGAACGGGGTATGACGACTGACCTTGGTTTTGCTTTTTTTGGCGACGATGTGACGATAATCGATGTTCCCGGGCATGAAAAGTTTGTCCGGCATATGCTTGCTGGTGCCAGCACGATTGATTTTGTATTATTTGTGGTTGCAGCTGACGATGGGGTTATGCCACAGACGATTGAACACTTTGAGATACTCAAATTGCTACAGATAAAAAGAGGGATAATTGTTATTACCAAGATCGACCTCGTGGATAGAAAACAAATTGATATTGTGATGGAGGATATAAAAACTCTCACTGCGGACTCTTTTTTACAGGATGCCCCTGTCGTCCTGGTCTCGAATATCACCGGAGAAGGGATTGAGAAATTGAAGGAATTGTTGAAGCAAATGATAAACGAGACAGAACCCAAAAAAGATAAGGGAATATTCCGCATGCCCGTGGACAGGTGTTTCACAATGAAGGGATTCGGGACTGTTATCGCAGGTACTGTTCTTTCGGGAAGGATAAAGGTTGGTGATACAGTAGAGCTTCTACCACAGAAGAAGGAGTTAAAGATACGTGGGATAGAAGTCCACAATAAAAAAGTCCCGGAAGTAGGAACAGGTTTCCGTGCGGCAATCAATGTTGCCGGTGTTGAGAAAGAAGAAATAGAAAGAGGTAATGTCATTGCCCAGCCAGGATTTTTTGAACCTTCCCTGTTCATGAATGGTTCTCTTTATCTTTTGAAGTCCTCACCACCATTGAAAAGTTTCTCACGAATAAGACTCCATCTCGGTACAGGCGAAATCTTTGCCCGGGTTGTCATTCTGGAGAAAAAAATACTTGAACCCGGTGAAAAATCAATGGTTCAGTTCCGACTTGAATCTCCAGCAGTATGTGACATTGGAGACCGATTTGTAATAAGGACCTATTCTCCGCCGGTAACGATTGGTGGTGGTGTGATTCTGGAACCGAAGGCAGAAAAAATAAAAGGATTTGATGAAGAAATACTCCAGCATCTCCAGCGGATCGAAACCCAGGAACCGGCTGTCATTGTTGAAGAGGAATTGAATCGCAGTCTCACCCTGCCCCTGAGGGTTGAAGAGATTGCCCGGGATGTGAATCTACCGATGGATAATGTAAGAAGTATCATCAACGAATTGGTAAATAAAAAGGTGATTTTGTCGGTCGATGAAAAACGCGGACTCTATTATTCAACCAAAAATCTGACAGAACTTGAAAATATGATAATTGAAATTTTGAAAAATTTCCATAGAGATAATCCGACACTTGTGGGTATACCGAGACTCGATTTGATGAATAAATTGCCTAAAGGGATTGACCATACGCTTTTTAATTTTATCATAAACTATTTAAAAGAGAATTCACGGATAAAAACGACAGAAGATGGTAAGGTGAGTTTATTTGATTTTAAGGTTAGAATTGACGACGAACTTAATGCCATGGTAAAAAGGATTGAAAGGATTTATCTGGATGCAGGATTTCAGACTCCAGCCATGGAATCGATCATTGAGCAAAAAATTGGACCCGTTGATTTGGTAAAAAAAGCCTTTCGTTATTTACTCGATAATAAAACCCTCATCAATGTTGGTGAAGGTGTAATATTTCATAAAGATAGAGTAGAGGAGGCAAAGAATAAACTGATAAATTTCCTGAAAGAGAAAAAAGAGATAAGGGTTGCTGAATTCAGGGATTTAATAAATGCAAGTAGAAAGTACGCATTGCCCCTTCTTATCTACTTTGATTCAAAGGGTATTACGATAAAGCGCGGTGAAGTGAGGGTTATGGGAACTGGCGGAGGCGTGTAGGAATCGAACCTACCGTCCCCCTTTCGAGGGACAACCGGGTTTGAAGCCCGTCAGGCACACCAGCACCCATCCGCCTCCGTAAGCATATCAATTATATTTATCGGTCAGGATTTGTCAACGAGTCTCTTTTTTCAATCAAAGACTTGGCAACGACAATTTTGTTCCGACCTGTCTCCTTTGCCGAATAGAGGGCACGGTCAGCCTGTTCAATGAGTTCAATGCGATTTTTAGCATCCCGTGGATAATGGGCAATCCCCACACTTATTGTAAATTTTATTTTGAGTTGATTAAAGACAATTTCTGATTTGTTGATGTGGTCTTTCAATCGTACAGCCATTTCTACACCTTTCTTTAGATTGCTTCCCGGAAGGATTATGGCAAACTCCTCACCACCATAACGACCGGAAATGCCGGTTTGTGCAATGAGCCGGCCAATGAATTTCAAGACTTCGTCGCCTGCCTGGTGACCGTAAGTATCATTTATCTTTTTGAAATAATCAATGTCAAATAGAATGAGAACAAATTCTTTCTGTTTTTGAATTTCCTGCTCAAGCAATTCCTGAAAATGGCGGTGGTTATACAAGCCGGTTAATCCATCCCTTATTGACAATTCCTTAACCCTTTCGTAGAGGATTGCCCGCTGCCAGGCAAGTGTCAATTGTGAAGCAAGGATCTGGAGTGCCTCCACATCTTCTTCACCAAATCTTTTACGACGGTGGTCTTCTAACCAGATCACACCCAGGACTTCATTATCGCCTTTCACCGGCATGCCTAAAAATGAGCCACGAGGCCTCTTTTCCCCTTTTTTCAATACAATCAAATTACCATCACTCAAATCTTCTTTTATTATATAATTACGATGTCTCACCACCAATCCGACCAGTCCTTCATCGAGTCCGAATTTTGTATTTTCTTTTAAATATGTCGACTCAATGACTGTTCCCTGATTGTTTAATTCATCAACAGAAGCGATTGATAACTCATCGCAATTTAAAACAGTTCTGAATTCCTTTATTGTATCACTTACAATTGTTTTCAATTCAAGTCCACGTTGGAGTCTTTTTGCCA
The DNA here is from genome assembly GCA_026416055.1 of Caldifarciminota bacterium. Taxonomy (GTDB): domain Bacteria; phylum Hydrothermota; class Tepidihabitantia; order SM23-42; family JAOAFX01; genus JAOAFX01. Next base: position 13,070 of record JAOAFX010000024.1, on the reverse strand, counting down.
GTTCCGCAATTGAGGAAAGATATTTAGATTCATACCTTTCTTTTTCATACAAGCGCAACATAGCGATCAAAAATCCTGCACCTTTTGCTGCTTCATCAAAAAGAAATTTCTCTTCATCGGTAAAATTCTCACCCTTGCGGTCGATGACAAATATACCTTCCACCCGATCAAGAATCAATATAGGAGCGAGCATCACTGATTTTATTATCACATCTCCACGGTAGTAACCGAGTTCATCAGAATTCTGTATGAATTCTTTTAATAGTACGGGTTTTCTTTCGAGAATAATCTGTCGGTATAAACCCCGTTCAACATTCACCACTGCATCAGGAATGAATAATTCTGATTTAGAGAAGCCCTGAACGAGTACAAGTCGGTCTTCATTATATGAGAATATTGCAGTCGTGTGGGCGTTAAAAATACTATGGATGAATTTTACATAAAAAAGAAGCGGTCTTTCAATTCCCGGATGGCGGTCAATATCTTTTATAGAAGTGACGAGGTTTCTGGCTTCAAAATTTGCCGGTCCAAAGAAATAATCCTTTGCCTCATATCGGGCTAAAGATTTTTTAAGCCTTTCCTCACGGATAGTTATCTTGCCTGTGATTAGCGCGATTATTATAGATGCAATAGCAAATAGCAAAAATGGAAAAGGAATGAATTGTTTTTTGAATATACTTGAACAAATTTCTATCGCCATCAGTAACACCACAAAAAGTGAGTAATGTTTTTGATTATCCTTATAGGCAACAATCGATAGTGCAGGAAAATAGCCCATAAAAAATGGTGATTTCAGTCCACCGGTTAACTGGACTAACAGGTTGAGAGAAATGGCTGCAATAAGGGTATCATGTAACTTAATTTTCTTTTTTATTGCATAAAAAATATAATAAAGAACAACTATTCCAAAAAGCACAAACCCGAATTTAATATCAAGCGTATAATGAATTAGACCACGGGCTGAGATGATTGCATAAATAAGAATTGCTATATAAAGAAAAATCACGATACTTTAATCAATCCTTTTAAGTGCCGTTTGTGCGAGACTTGCAAGAAACTTATCTCTGGAATTTACAAATTCTTCAAGGACGACTTTTATCTCGGGTTGAGAAATTTTCAGTAGAGCAGATAGCGCTACCTGTTTTAAATCCTGGGCAGTCTGGTCGTCACGCAGGCTGAGATTTCTTAAATAATCAACAATCCAGGAGAATCCTTCTTTTATTTTACGTTCGCCGATGAGTTTCAACAACTCGGCATGGAAGGCATCTCCCTTTTCCTTTAATGAAGGCAGGAGCGCTATGAGCTCATCATCTGAGATTATTTTTCTTAATCCCCTCAGGGCTTCAGCCCTTATCTCAATGGCTGAATCCCGGAGTAAATTCTTCAACCCTGATTCATAGTTCAACTTCGTAAATGTCCTTGTCAATTCAAGACGAACACGGTCTTCAGGGTCGTTTATCAAAATCTCCAAATGAGGACACATTTCACTACTTCCTATCTCACCGAGGATATATACTATATTCCGGCGCATATACCACTCAGGGGCATCAATATTCTTTAGAAGGACTTCAAGTCCATCTTTTCCAATATTCTTCAATATATCAATAATCTTCATCCTGAGACTGTAATCTTCAGCATCTTTCAATATCATTAAAAGTTCAGCTACTGCATCTTTTCCAATCTTCACAATTGCCGAACGCACCTCTGGATATATTCCGCTCTCCCAGAGGAATGAGATGAGCGCCGGCAGAACACTCGGGTTTTGTGTTTCACCCATAAAATTTATCAATGCCCGCTTCATTGATACAGGAATGCCCGCACGACCGAGGATTCTGTTAAATGGTTCAACGAGTGTATCACAGACTTTAGTAAGATTTGCTGATTTTGCAGTTTTATATAGATTATATATTTCTTCAATTGAATTGTGCACAACTTCAAAACTTGGTTCCTGCTCAAGGGCAAGAGAGAGCCTTTGAACAATTTCGTTGCCTAACTCTGAATATCCCTGCTGTATAAATCTACCTGCAAGTATACACAGCGATTTTACACCTTCCTCACGCACCCGGGCATTTGGAGAGTCAAGCATGTTGTAATACGGGTTGATTGTGCTCTGTAAATCCTCACGGGAGAATGAAGCGGTCAATTTTTCAGTCAGAAGTAAACCCATCTGGGCGAGGTATTCATAGATATTAGGGATTTTTTCCTTAAGCATCGGGAGTAATTTTGCAAATTTATCCTCACTGATTGTACCGAGCACCTTTTTCACTTCATCAGTTTGTTCACTTCTGGATACAATTAACTCAAGCAGTTTTTCTTCATTGAGATTTGATAAAATCTTCAAAACAAAAGGTTTCAATTCTACATCCTTCAGCAATTCTATACGATGCTGGTAGGGTAAATTCTCCAGAATTCTTGCTACTGCCTCACTATGCAATATTTGCCCCGGAACACTGATTTTTTCACCGCTTTCGACAATTTTTTCAAATCCTCTTTTTATATCAAGAGCCGACAATCCCCTTTCTATAAGTCTTTTGAAATCTTCTATCAGGTCTACTATTTCCACAATCTCGCCACCAGCACCGGCTGGTTCAGGAGCAATTTTTTCCTGTATGACCTGGACTGCTGGTCCTGCCTGCACTCCAAATTTTACCGCATTTATCTTAATCTTCACTGTACCTTTTGCCTTCAACATTTCGGCTGGACCACCATATTCCTTTATTTTTAATTTTGAACTGCTCAAGACTTCATAAAGATTTTTGACATCATCATTATTTGCCCCAGATGAAAAAGTGAGACTTTCAATTTCATTCTTGCGCAGTGCCTCCATAAATGAAAGTACCGCAAGATTCTTCGATACATCAAACCGTGAATCCTGGAAGATGACGGTCTTTTCAAGGAAGTAAAAAGAAAACTCCGGGTAATCAGGAAAAATCTTTAGAAGTATAGAAAGGGTGCTGGCAACGACTTTTTCCATTATGGGATGGCCTGGTGGATACGACTTTGCGGATTTGAAGCCGACTGATAATTCCTTTAAGAAATCAAGGACCAGGGCCTGTTGCATATTGTAATTTTATAAATTTTTGTTATTGTGTCAATAACTATTTCTCTCCTGTATTCTTGACTTTCTTTCTCTGCTTATGCAGATACATCATCTTATCTGCACTCCTCAATAAATTTGTAATGGTTGTTGGCCGGCTGGGATTATAGTATGACCAGCCGGCACTCAGAGAAATTTTAAAGGGAAGATGTCCGGATTCATTAAATGCCTCAAGCCGTTTCTGTAGTCTTTCGTAAAGCTCCTGCGCTTTTGTCTTTTTAATTTCTAAAGTCAAAACGACAAATTCATCACCGCCGATACGGGCGATGATATCCGATTCACGAAAAGTTCTTTTTATTATCATTGTGGTATGGATGAGTGCCTGGTCACCCATGGGATGACCAAAGGCGTCATTTATGTCCTTCAAATTGTCCATGTCGATGAATAATAAAAGTAAAGATTTTTTAGTTCTCTGGGCAATCCGCATCTGATATTCGGCAAGGGTCATAAATCCCCGGCGATTGTATAATCCGGTCAACTCATCGGTAAAAGAGAGTGCCTGGAGGGTTGCAGTCATGTTTTTTCGCTCTGTGACATCTTCAATAACTCCATCTATCCACTGGATATTGCCGTTTTCATCGAAATGTGCCTTGGCATATATTGAAGCCCAGAATGTTGAGCCATCTTTTCTTTTCATCTCTATTTCCCTGTCCCGCACTTCACCATTTCTGTAAAGGTCTTTTAAAAGTTGTCCCCTTTCTTTCGGATCTTTATAAAACTTCTCCACTGGAATCTTCAAGACCTGCTTCATTGAAGTATATCCAAAAATTTTCAAAAAAGCAGGATTGACCTGGAGAAAATACCCGGGCGATTCTGGAGTAGAGCGGTATACCCCTAAATTAACATTATTGACAATCGTGCGGAATTTTTCCTCGCTTTCCTGTAGTGCTAACTGGGTCTTTTTTTGCTGGGTGATATCCTGAGTGATTGTGACGACATGTTCTACTTTACCATCGGCACTCATTATTGCATAATAATGCTGTGCAAGCCACTTATCAAATTTTGTGATGGGATCAACTACATGGATTTCGGGTATGAATATTTCACCACCTTTATCAAATATTTTTTGAACCTTTGGAGCATATTCTTTTAGATAAGGGTAGCGTTCATAAACATTTTTACCCTTGCATAGCCTTTCGTTTTCAATTATTTTATGATATGTTAAATTCCAGATTTTTTTCCAGGCTTTGTTATAAGAAATGAGTTCACCAGAACCAAGACGAACCGTTATACCCACCGGGGCATGTGCAAATACAGCCTTGTTTAATACTCTGTATTTATGAACTTCTTCCTGTAGTCTTTTCAGTTCGGCTTTTAGATAAAAAATTTCTTTCAACAATCCTTTTTTTAATTTTTTTCTTGCCATTCAGTAAAAAATTATACAGAAATAAACTCAAATGTCAATATTTTTTATCCATTATGAATCGTCCTGTTGACTTCAGAAAAAATTTAGTTAATATTAGTGTAATAAAGGAGAGTTATGGCAAAGGATGAGAAGGAAAAGGTATTATCAATGGCAATAAGCCAAATTGAGAAACAATTCGGCAAGGGCGCGGTGATGCGACTCGGTGCTGAAGAATCAAAGGTTGATGTGAGTGTCATCCCTTCAGGTTCACTGGCACTTGATTATGCACTCGGGATTGGTGGTTATCCAAGGGGCAGGGTAGTTGAAATCTTCGGTCCTGAAGCCGGTGGTAAAACGACACTGGCGCTTGAGGCAATTGCTCAAGCACAGAAATTGGGTGGTAATGCCATCTTTATTGATGCCGAGCATGCCTTTGACCCGAAATATGCCCAGGCAATTGGTGTTGACCTAAATAATCTTTATATCTCACAACCCGACACCGGAGAACAGGCACTCGAGATTGCAGAAATTCTCACACGGTCTGGTGGAGTTGACATTATCGTCGTGGATTCTGTGGCAGCACTCGTTCCCAAGGCAGAGATTGCCGGTGAGATGGGTGATATGCAGGTTGGTCTCGTTGCAAGATTGATGTCCCAGGCCCTGAGGAAACTTACCGGTGTAATAAGCAAATCAAAGACTGTGGCAATATTTATAAATCAAATACGAATGAAGATTGGAGTTATGTATGGTTCTCCTGAGACCACACCCGGTGGTCTGGCTTTAAAATTTCATTCGTCAGTACGGATTGATATCCGCAAGATTGCGAGTTTGAAAAAAGGTGAAAATGTCATTGGGTCCAGGACCAAGGTAAAGGTGGTCAAAAATAAACTCGCTCCACCATTCCGGGAAGCCGAGTTCGATATCATTTATGGTGAAGGGATTTCAAAAATCGGTGAACTTGTGGACATTGGTGCTGAACAGGGAATAATCGAAAAATCTGGCACCTGGTATTCATATAAAAACGAGAGGATTGGCCAGGGTCGTGATGCGGTTATTGAATTCTTAAAGACAAATCAGGATATTGCCAGGAAGATTGAAAAGGATTTACGTTTAAAACTATTCGGGAAACCAGTTGAAGATAAGCAGGATAGAAGCCCAAAAGAGAAATAGAAAAAGGTCCAATATCTATCTCAATGGCGAATACAGATTTGCGCTCGATAATGAAATCATCTTAAATTACGACCTTAAGGAAGGCGATGAAATTACCGAAGAGCAGATCAGCTATCTTTTGCTTGCTGAACAAAAAAGGCGCCTTAAACAAAGGGCATACCGCCTGCTCAGGTATCGTAATCGTTCTATTGCGGAGATGAAAGAAAGACTACAGAGACTGGGTTATGAAACTGAGATGGTGGAGGAGATTGTGAGAGAACTTATTGAGGAAGGAATTTTAAACGACCAGAAATTCGTTCGTGATTTTGTTAGCGATTATACATACTTAAAACCAAAGGGAAATGTCTTCATCATTAATGAGTTGAGAAAGAGAAAAATTGATGGGAATCTTATTCAGGAAATCCTGCAGGAGAGAGATGAAAAGCCACTTATAAAAGATATAATTAAAAAGAGATTCGGCGAACTTGATAAAGGAAATAAAAAACAAAAAGCAAAGATTGTCAGGTATCTTTTGAGTAAAGGTTTTACACACAGTTCAATATATGAAGTGCTCGGTGAAGATTATGAATAACTTAGAAATTCGTGAAAGTTTTTTAAATTTCTTTAAAGAAAAAGGACATACAATCGTCCCATCAATGTCGCTAATCCCCAGGGATGATCCGAGTTTATTATTTACCAGTGCAGGAATGGTTCAGTTCAAACCGCTATGGACAGGGACTGTGCCATTACCCTATAAGCGTGCAGCAAGCATTCAAAAGTGTCTAAGATTGTCCGACCTTGATAATGTAGGAAAAACAAGGAGGCATCATACATTTTTTGAAATGCTTGGTAATTTTTCATTCGGTGATTATTTCAAAAAAGAAGCGATATTATGGGCATGGGAGTATCTGACCAGAGTCTTGAAGATTGATAAAACAAGGCTTTATGTTTCAGTACATCATGAAGATATCGATGCGTATAATATCTGGCGTGAAGAAGTGGGGCTTGCTCCAGAGCGAATTTATAGACTTGGTGACGAAACCAATTTCTGGGGACCTGCAGGCGATTCTGGACCATGCGGACCATGTTCTGAGATATACTTTGACCTCGGTGAGAAATTTTCCTGTGGTAATAAAACATGTTCTCCTGGTTGTGATTGTGACCGCTATATAGAAGTCTGGAATCTGGTTTTTCCACAGTTTGACCAGAAAGTCACCGGTGAGCGTCTACCTTTAAAGAATCGCGGGGTCGACACAGGAATGGGATTAGAGCGTCTTGCCAGTATCGTCCAGAAAAAAGAATCGAATTTCCATACCGACCTGTTTTATCCAATTATTGAAAATATTGAAGAGTTGACCGGTAAAAAATATGGTAAAGAGACTTCAGTCGATATAAATATAAACACAATCGCTGACCACATCCGTGCTTTAGTTTTTGCCATCGGTGATGGTATCATTCCTTCAAATGAAGAAAGGGGTTATGTTTTACGGAGAATCCTGAGGCGTGCAACAAGATTAAATCTGAATTTCGGCATCAATGAGCCATTACTCTATAAACTTGTGCCTGCAGTTGTAGAATTGTATAAATCATCTTATCCTGAACTCGTTGAACACCGTGAAGAGATTACCCTGGTCATTAAATCTGAAGAAGAGAGATTTCTGGCTACACTTGAAAAGGGAATGGCACTTTTTGAAGAAATCGCAAGAAAGAAAAAAAGAATTTCAGGGGATGAGGCATTTAAGCTTTACGATACCTACGGATTTCCAATTGAATTGACACTTGAGATTGCGCGGGAAAAAGGAATGGAAGTTGATGAAGCAGGATTCCACAAAAATCTTGAGACTGCCAGAGAAGAATCAAGGGCGAAGGCAAAATTCATGCTCAGCGGTGATTGGAAGGTACTGAAGGAGGGGGCAGGTAGATTTGTGGGCTATGAAAATAATGAAGTTGAGACTGAAATCTTAAGGTATAATGAGTCTGGCAAGAATGTCGAAGTTGTCCTTGCGGATTCACCTTTTTATGCAGAGGCAGGTGGTCAGGTGGGCGAGACAGGCTGGATTATCGGAAGGGATTTCAGATTGAAAGTACTTGATACCTACTGGCTCCAGGGTATGAATACCTGCCATTGTGAGATTGAGAATGGAAGATTTAAACCCGAAAAGGTGCTGGCAAGGGTTGACATGAAGCACCGGAAGGAAAGTGCCCGTGCCCATACTACAACACATTTACTCCATGCAGCATTACGAAAAATCCTTGGTGAACACGCCCGTCAGGAAGGTTCGTTTGTTGCACCTGGACGATTCCGTTTTGACTTCATGCATTTTAAACCGCTCAGCGAAGATGAGATAAGGGCGATAGAAGAAATGGTGAATGAAAAGATAATGGAAGCAATTCCGGTAGAGAAATTCTGGACCACACTTGAGGAAGCCAAACGTATGGGTGCAGTTGCGCTCTTCGGCGAGAAATACGGAAAGGAAGTTCGGGTCGTTAAAATTAAAGATTTCTCCATCGAACTCTGTGGAGGTATTCATCTCGATAATACAGGTGAGGTCGGACTTTTCAAGATTATTTCCCAGGAAGCAGCATCCGCCGGGATAAGAAGGATCGAGGGGCTGGTAGGCTTCAGTCTTCTTGATGAACTGAGGCAGTATCGTAATATTTTAAAAAATATTACTGAGTTCCTTGGAAGTGATAAGAATATTGTTGAAAAAATCGAAGAAATCCAGCACCGGTTGAAGAATCTTGAAAATATTAATCAGAAACAGCAAACAAAGCTTGCCTGGTTTGTTGCCAGCCAGATAATGGAAGAAATGAAGGATGAACACTGGATTGTAAAAAGGATTGAAGGTTTCGATAACGAAGGGATGAGACTTGTTGCAGATTTCATTCGTGACAAGGCAAAAGATAGACTGGGGGTATTATACGATATTGTTAATAATCGGGTGAACTACCTGGTATTTGTCGGTGATGAACTGAAACAAAAATTTCCTGCCCAGAATTTAATAAAGTCAGTAAGTAAAATCATTGGTGGGGGAGGGGGAGGAAGACAGCACCTTGCTGAAGGCGGTGGTGGTAAACCTGAAAAAATTCCAGAGTTGATTGAATATTTTAAAAAGAATATTGTCTTTTGAATTATTGTAAGAATTTGTTGGTGAAAAAGAGAATTAGTTCTCTTGATTGGAATCATGTTCAGAGGATGCATACAAATTATGGATTGAGTAAATGTTGACTTTCATCAAAAAATTTATAAAATTTGAGACTGTTACTGCTGACTTTGAAAAAGGAGGTATATGGAATATTTCTTGACCGAGGAAGAGAAGGCGCTGAAAGAGAAAGTGCGCAGAATTGCAGAAGAGATTATTCTGCCGGTGCGTGATGAACTTGATAAAAAAGCGGAATTTCCCCGTGAGATTATAGACAGGATGGCAAAAGAAGGGCTTCTGAGGATATTCATCCCTGAAGAATATGGTGGCACCGGAGCGAGGATAATGGATATGAGTATTGCCTGTGAGGAAGTGGCTCGAATCTGTGCTGGAGTTGCCACAGCCTATGCAGTTGGTGCACTGGGTTCAGGACCGATAATTTACTTTGCAACCCCTGAACAGAAAAAGAAGTATCTGCCCAAAGTCGCAAGTGGAGAACTCCTCTGTGCCTTTGGTCTTACTGAAGCCCAGGCTGGTAGCGATGTGGCAAATATTCAAACCACTGCGCGAAAAGTGGGTGATTATTATATTCTAAATGGTGTGAAGCAATTTATTTCCAATTGTACTATCGCCGATGTTTATGTCGTACTTGCATCGACCGATAAAACGCGTGGTGCTCGCGGTATTTCAGCATTTATTGTAGAAAAAGGAATGCCCGGTTTTGAATTCGGGAAGCATGAAAATAAACTGGGCATAAGGACATCGACGACGACCGAACTTATCTTTTCAGATTGCCGGGTGCCAAAAGAAAATCTCATGGGCAAGGAAGGAATGGGATTTATCTATACCATGCGTAATTTTGACCGTGCCCGGCCTGGAGTTGGAGCAATCGGTCTGGGCATCGCACAGGGTGCTTATGAATCGGCGTTGAAATTTGCTGCAGAAAGAAATCTTTTGGGCAATCAGTATATTCAGCGCAAACTGGCAGATATGGCAACGGAGATTGAAGCAGCACGTGCTTTAATTTATGCAGCGGCAAGAGCTATCGATTCAGGTATAAAGAATACAACAAAACCTGCCTCTTTTGCCAAACTATTTCCTTCAGATATTGCAATGAAGATCACACTGGAGGTTATAGAGTTGATGGGTCCTCATGGCCTCCTCCGGGAATACAATGTAGAAAAGATGCTCCGCGATGCAAAGATTACGCAAATCTACGAAGGCACAAATCAGATTCAGCGGGGGCAAATCGCCTTAGAGATTATAAAAGAATGTGGTTATAAAAAGGAGTGATGATGGAATTAAATAAAGAAATCCTTTTACTGCAGGGTGAGATAAAAAAATTCGCAAGAGAAGTGATTGCTGAAAAGGTCGATGAGTTTGATAAAAATGGCATATTTCCGATAGACAATATTAAAAGACTTGCAGAGATGGGAATCCTAGGTGCCACAATTCCAGAGACATATGGAGGTTGCCTCCTTGATGCCTTGTCATTAATGGTATGTCTGGAAGAGATAGGTAAAGTCTGCCCTTCAACCGCCCTTATAATTCTGACCCACAACATATTGTTTGCCTACCCACTCGTCAGATTTGGAAATGAAGAACAGAAAAAGATTTTATCAAAATTGGCAGCGGGTGAGGTAATCGGTGGTTTTGCTGAAAGGTCGACGAATGATTTAAGGATTTCAGCGGGAAGTGACTTTTATAAGATTTCGGGTAGTAATCCAATATTGCTCAATGGTGTGGCTGACGGACCTTTTATTCTATTCATTGAATCGGATAACAGCATCAATGCTTTTGTAGTAGATGAGAAAATTCCCGGAGTAATAAGAAATAAGAAAGATAATATCATCGGCATGAATGCAGGTGGTATAACTGAAGTGGTCTTTGATAATTGTCTTATTCCGGTTAACAATCGGCTGGGAAGAGAAGGTGAGGGCAGGTTCATACTTGAGGAGATAACAAATTTTGCCAATCTCGGTTTTTCAGCAATAAATCTCGGTATTTCTGAGGGTGCCATGGAGAATGCAATAAAATACGCAAAAGAAAGAGTGCAGTTCGGTGAACCGATCATTAACTTTGGTATGGTGCGGGAGATGATAATCGAGATGAGGACGAAGATAGAAGCCATACGTCTGCTCATCTATGACGCAGCGAGGCTTTATGATGCACAAAAAGATTTTATACTGAAGGCCGGCATCGCAAGATATCTGAGCAACCGGGCGGCTGCTGAAATCACGACCGATGCAATCCAGGTTTATGGCGGCTATGGTTATATGAAAGATTATCCGGTTGAAAGATATTTCCGGGATGCCCAGGTCTCAAGAGTCCTGTGCAGTTCAAATATCGATTTGAGGGAATTGATTATTTCAAGAACGATTTAATCTTTTATTTCTTTCGTGCAATGACGCCAATAGAAAGGAAAGTATAAAGAAAGATTTTTTTTGACCTTAATTTTGCTTGAAGTCTGTAAAATTTCTGGGTAAGTTTACCAAAATATCCGGGATACATTGGAAGATTGATGTTCAAACGCAAAAGTATCTCCCGTATGATTTTATACATTATACCCGGTCTTGACCAGTCGCCATAAAAATGGACAGGCTCAAGGCCATGTCTCTTTAGCAAGTTCTTCAATGAGCCGATTGTGAACTGTCTTTCCCAGCCTGCAAACCACAATCCCAAGAATATCAAAATATTTTTTATCAGAGTGTAGAGGTGATAGGTCTGGGGTACATCAATCAGAAGAAGCCCACCTTTTTTCAGAACCCTGCAGTTTTCTTTTAAAAGTAGATCAGGGTCTTTAAAATGTTCAAGGAGCCCTTGATGGAATACGATATCAAAGATTTCATCTTTAAATGGTATGTTGAGGGCATCGGCCATGATTAACCGGGCATTGACTTCTTTATCTTTTTCTTCTTTTTTTAAATAATTCTGGACAAGTTTCAGACTACTTTCTGAATAATCGAGCAAAAAAACCCTGGCACCGAGTTTTGCCAGTCTGATTCCATCTCGGCCAGTTCCGGCTCCGGGTTCAAGTATTAACTTATCTTTTACATCAGCAAAATTTGACAACTCCGAGACGATATCTGTAACAGGTGGGTATATTGCTTCTGGTTTTTTTTGAGCCCAGAAAGAGTCCCACAGATTACGGTTGCCCTTCATATTGTGATTATACTTAAAATAAATTTTCGGTCAACAAAAGGCGATACTTGACAGCGTTATTTTTTTGATTATCATTGAATTCTGGAGGTTCTATGAACTACGATAGACTTGAGAGAATCCTTCTTTTTATTATTTTAATTTTTGCTGGCAGTGTTTATCTCTATACGGTTGCGCCAACAGTCTCTTTCTGGGACTGTGGAGAATTTATTGCATGCGCCTATACTTTGGGAATTCCCCATCCACCAGGGACTCCTCTCTATGTTGTTATCGGTCGGGTATGGTTGATGGTCATTGGACCGATTGCCGGAATATTTTCTAAAGAAATCGCCTGGCATATGAATCTTATCGCCATAACTTTTACTCTTTTATCTGCGTTTCTGTTTTATCGTCTTCTGTTGAAGGTATTCAGACTATGGTCAAAAGAAGGAGACCGTCTAACCCAGATATTGGTAGCATTTGCAACGACCCTACTTGTTAGTTTCTTTTATACAGTCTGGGGGAATGCGATTGAGACCGAAGTCTATACTGCATCGACATTCGTCTTTTTGCTGGTTAACTATATCGTCTTGCTCTGGTATGAGAGTGTGATAAATGGACAACCTAAAAATAAATACCTTTTGCTTTCGTTCTATCTGATCTTTTTATCCACCGGTATCCACCTAACTCCTTTCCTTTTATTCCTGCCGATTTATGTGTTTATCTTTATTGTAGAGAGGAGGTACTTAAAGGACTGGCTCCTTTTACTCCTTGGATTATTCCAGATGATTTTCTTCTTTTTGCTCTTCATTGCTCCGGAAAATCTCTATACTCCATCAATAATTCTTTTAGCCATCATTTTAATTTTAGGTATTATTCTACCCACCAATAACCCACGGAAGTATCCAAATTCAGTCTTTTTCTGGTCCGGCATAATGCTTGTAATAATTGGAATCTCTTCTGAATTATACCTGCCTATAAGGTCAAGAAGGTTGACTGAATTATATAAAGACAAGAATGCCCAGGAGCGATATTTGAAAGGTGAGAATATCGCACCGAGGATAAATGAGTGTGAACCCGGGGCAAGTTTTAAGGCATTTGATGATGCACTCCACAGAAGGCAGTATGGACCACAATACCTCCTGCCCCGTAAGACACAGGAGAAGACGGGTTACAGCGCTGTCTCTTATACACATCT
>JAOAFX010000023.1 GCA_026416055.1 Caldifarciminota bacterium | reverse complement strand
GAGTTATACCGAGCCTCTTGCACTGTTTCTTCAGGTCTTTATTAATTAATAATGGCTTCCTGGTCTTGATAACATACTCGGTCAATCCGCCGGAAAGTGGACGGGAAGAAGGTGTTATTTCCTTTCCTTCTATCGTGTAAATTTCAAATTTAATTGTATTGGTCTTTTGGTTATAAGTGGCGATGTAAAAATTACTTGTATCCATCACCTTGCTGATTTCTTTATAAATCATTCTAATAACCTTACTCAGATTGAACGATGACCCAAGGATGCGGTCAATCCGGCTCAAGAGTTGTAGCCGCTGCTTTTCATCGACTATCCTCATAGTATTATTTTACAAAAAAAGCAATTAATGTCAACGATTATTTTAATTGACTTTTTTTCTAAATTTGATATAATCAATCGTTGCCAGCGTAGCTCAGCAGGCAGAGCAGCGGTTTCGTAAACCGCAGGTCTCCGGTTCAAATCCGGACGCTGGCTCTCTTAATAGTAAACATTGCTTGATGGCTTTCTTTTTTAAAATACAGAACTTTGTTATTTCCCAGAAGTACCTGCTGATTCTTTTCGTCTTAAAAGTTCCCGGCTGACTGAAGCGAGTGCCGAATCTTTTTGATTCGAAATATTTTTCAATACTTCTATCGCCTTAGGTGTACCAATTCGGTACAGGGCATTCAATGCCGCTATTTTCGTAGCATGAAGGACTTCGTTTTTGAATAATGCCCTTTCTTCCAGTACTTCCAAAAGATTATCAACGACCGAATCATCCCCCTTTTCACCAAGAACTTCTATAACGGACCGGCGAAATTGCTCTTCTTTCTCATCAGGGATCGCCTTCCGTTGTTTAATCCAGTTTGATACTTCTGATAATCTATCCTTCACATCCGCCCTGGGCAATAACTTCATGGCTAAAATGACAACTGAACGATGCCTGCTCTTTAATCCAGTTTTTAGAAATTCATAAATTCTTTCACCATCAATCTTATTTAAACATTCAATTGCAGTATACTGCACCCTTTCATCGCTATCACCAACCAACTGGCCTATATGCTCAAGCGCAGCAACGGCTTTGAGTTCCCCGAGGATATACAGACCATTACGGCGTATGTACCATTCCGGTGAAGACAACAATTCAATCGCTGCAGGTATGACTTTTTCACCCATATGTACGAGTACATCAAGAATCTTCATCCTCACTCCCTTATCTTCTGCATCTTTTAGTGTGTCTATCAACATTGGTATTGAATAGTCCGCCATTGCAATCAGCGCCTCACGAGCTTCGACATAAGAACCCTGATCCCACAATAGTGATATAAGTTCAGGCACGTAATTATGGTCTTTAATCTCAGCAACGGTTTTGATAACGATATGCTTTTTCTCCAGCAAAGATTTTTCTTTTCGCACCAGATGTTTACTGAATTTTTTGGAAATAAATTGGATTATTTCTTCCCGATTGTGTCTTTGAGCAGTTGTATAAAGTTCCTTGATGCTGTCCATTATTACTCTGAAAACACTGATATCTTCTTCAGTATCACTCAATGCGTCGAAACGGTCAACGAGCAGACGCGCAAGTTCAAAATTTTTTATTTCAAAAATCTTATTACTTAACTGCATTAATTTCTTAATAGCATCAATACGAACTTCAGCTGACGGATCTCTCAAATTGGGAAAATAACTGCGCATCTGTTGTTCGAGATTTTTTTCTATTATTTTATCGGCGACATCTGCCCCTTTTGTTGCCTTCATCTCGCTCATCAACCTCGCAACAATCTTTTCGAAGTTAATTTCCGGGATATTTACCCTTATTGAAGAAAGAATATCTGGTAATCTTGTTCCAGTAATATTCTTCAAAATATCAACAACTTCGTCTTCAACCTGTGGTCCTCGTTCTTTCGCCTTGGCAGCAATAATATCGATAATATCTTCATCAGACATGGTCGGTATTAAACTTTTAAACAGAAAAGCCAGTTTTTTATTCTCAGTTTTATATCGAGCAATATTCTTTTTTATTGTCGGCGAGAGTACAGCCAGCATTCGTGAAAAAATTACTGCATATTCATCCCATCTCTCTTCACCGTATTGGTCGGCAATTATCCCGGCGAGTCTCTCAAGTCCGCTTATCACTTTCTGAGTTTGTACTTCAGTTGATTCGTTTCCAAGCACTCCAATTCCTGCCAGAAAACTACCAAGCTGTTTTATACGGTCTTCATCAGTCCAGGTGTGATGGGATATAACCAGCGATTCTAAAAAATTTGTCCAGTCTAACTGTTTGACCTCCTCATCCGAAGAAACAACCCCAACACGGTATTTGTTTATTTTGATACTGAGTACTCCTCTGGAACGAACCAGGGCAACGATGTCACCGTAATCGGCAATATCTGCGGGTGTTGCTGCCATTGCCAGAAAGAATGTCCTAATCTCTTCTTCTGAGGCATTGACATCAAATGTAATACTTTTTACTCCAAGCCGGGTAAACCTCTCAACCAGACTCTTCACCAGCGGCAATCTTTTCGAATCAAATCTATCATCACCTATCATCAAAACGTCCTCAATAACCACCACAGAGATCGTTTCCTGATCTAAAGGAAGTTCCTTTAACATCAATTTAATTCTCTGGACCACCGGTTCGAGTGAAGGGTGTCCTTTGGGATATATCCGGCAGATATTTATTCCCAGGGCTAGTTGCTTAATGAATTCTGATTTAAATTCGATTGATTGTCCTGCTGACATATCTAACCCAGCTTTAATTTATATGCCCGAATCGATATGTAATTTTCAATCAATTCCCCAAACTCTTCATACTCAAAAAACGAACGGGTTGCCTGATAAAGATTTTCACCAACAAGGACACAGTTATTTTCGGCGTTTCTCTGTAACAGAAGACTGCGGGCGAAACCTTCAGTGATAATCATAGAATTACAGAGATTGCCGGTAATGTTATATATCGATGCCTGATCCATTTCCAGCCCGCATTTGATCTTGAAATCCTTTTTAAATGGAAATATTCTGTTGTACTCCTTTATCCTTTTTATTATCTCCTCAGCAGCCATAACTGCAAGATGGGGTGCATAATCACTGTCCCTTATGAGCCCGAAAATTCCTACGATTTCATCCCCGATTATTTGATAGAGAATTCCCTTGTATTTCTCAATTATATTACAGAAATTTTCAAAATGGGTATTCAAAATCTGCATTACATCTTCAGCCGAAAGTGTTTCACTCAAACCCGTGAAACCGGATAAATCAGCCCGGAGAAAGACAAGAGGAATTTCCTCAAGTGGCAATTTCTTTTCTAACAGAAGTAATTTGCCACAATACGGACAGAAGTTTATTTTTTCAGGTATGGAATTCTTACATTCTTTACATTCTGGCATTTACATCTCCAGCAAAGTGATATATTCCGGATTATTGATGTAATATGAGCGATTTTCTGGCTTCAATCTTGATTTTATATCATCAAAAATATACAGTGCCTTGCGACCATAATAATTTGCCTGTTCCCTTGCATTACGATTGCGGTAGAAGACCGCCAGTCCATATAATGCCCGGGCAATCAATGGTGGATACTTCAACATTTCACCAATGCCGAGCGCATTTTTAAGATAATCGTCGCCCCTCTCCTCATCCAATTCTGCAAGGTAAATATAGCACCAGAATTCTAATTCCTTGTGGTTCAATTTGATGGCAAGTTTTAAGGCATTGTTAAAAAATGATATAGCCTTTTCTGATTCCTTCAAATTTTTAAAAATCACCCCTTTTTTAAGATTTATTTCTGTTAGGAAACTATCACGGATAAGAAAAGATAGATTTTTATCAACAAAATTGATAATTTCTTTCACTGCCGATTCATCATTTTTTAAAGATAATAACAGAGCAAGGGACAGAGCTGACCTTAAAGCGACTTCAAATCCGAATTGTTTCGTTAAATTAAATGCCTCACTGTAATACTCTTGAGCAGAATTCAAATTTCCAATGAGGCGATAAATTTCGCCGATGAGGTATTTGACTTCAGCAAATTTCAGTATCTCTTTTTCACTAACCAATTCCCTTAAAGCATAGTTCAGATACTCAAGGCATAATTCATAGTTACCGAGAGAGAGATGCATCCTTGAGAGATTCAAAAGACAGTCGAGTTCTCCTTCTTTATAATTATTGCTCTGGGCTGTCACCCAGGCTAAATTATAATTGAGCAAGCTTTTCTCAGGTTCATTTTTTGTCTGGTATAACGCACCAAGACCTGTATAAAGCGTAGTGAGAATATCGGACATTTGATAATCACATGATTCTATCGCGCTGATGAACAACTCCTCCGACTTTAAATATTCATTCAGCAGATATAATGCAGAAGCCATACGCTCAGTAAAAAGCAGAACCCAGCGTCGTAAATTTGATCTACTCGCCCTTTCCCTCCCTTGTTCTGCAATCGTTTTCATCCGCTGAATATCGCTTTTTATTTCATAAAGATCACAAAGATTCATCAGTGATTCTAACACAAGTTCTTCGTCAAGCAACAATTTTTGTTCTTCATCAATTCGCAAGACGGTATTGAAAAAATTGAGTGCAGGCTCGATTGCATACAATTTTTTCGCCTTATAACCTGATAATTTGAAGTAGTGCGCAGCCTTCCTGAAATCTTCACAGGCAAGAAACTGCTGACCGAGAACTTCGTAGTGTTCCGAAAGACAATCTTTATAAATACTTTCCATTAAATCTGCCACTCTCTTGTGGATTTCTTTTCTCTTTCTCATAGGGAGTGTAGTATAAACTGCATCCCGTAGGAGATTATGACGGAACACATATACCGGATCATCCCCATTGCGGTATTGGATAATATAATCTTCCTTTACCAGATAACCAAGACGCTCTGCTATATCTGCAACATTGTTCAAAAGATTTGAGATAATTTTCCTTGTAAAACTGTAGCCAACAACGGCAGCATAGTCTATCAGCAGGCGATAAGATGAAGGTAGCGCATCCACTCCTGACATTACGACTCCGTATAAATCGTCAAGAAAAGAAAGCCTCTTTTCTTTCTCCAGATACCATCTTCCTTCCTGATCTTTTTTGATGAGCTGGGTCCGCCTTACATTTCTTATCGCTTCAATGACAAAAAGCGGATTGCCACCGGAAATACGGAATACAAAATCTACAAGTCTCTCATCGATATCGCTATCAAGGACAAATTTGACCAGTTTCTTTACCGATTCCAGAGAAAGTGGATTTAAATTGATCGTCTCAATTGATAAATTCTTCTTGAACCCTGCATCAGGAACAAAATTAACCATCAATAAGAAAATCGGATAAGAAGAAAGTTCTTGAATAAGAAAATAAACAAGTGTTCTACTCAAATTGTCAGCCCGATTAAATTCTTCAAAAATCAGAACGAGCGGTTTCTTTCGGCAGAGTGCAATGAAAGTATTTCTTACCGCACTGAAAATTTCCTCCTGTATTTTTTGTAATTTATCTTCACGAATCCGGCGTGTATCAGCTGCGAAAAGGTGTTGCAAACCACGGGCTTCCGGTTCTGATAACCCATTTCCTTGAGAGAATTTCTCAATTTTTTCGGCAATTTTCTGCACATTGTCAAACTCCGTTACCTCCAGCAATTCTCTGAAAAATAACTTAAATGGATAATAAGGCGTATGAATTTCAACTGCACAATAACTTTCAAGTATTTTAAAATCATCCTTTTTTGCCAGGCTATCCTTGAATTCTTCCTTCAATCTTGTTTTACCAATTCCCATCTGTCCTGTTATGGCAAAAACCTTAAGCGTACTTGTATTTTTTACTTCCTCAGCAGCATTCATCAACCTCTCAAATTCTTTTTCCCGGCCTAATAGTGGAAATCTTGAGATCAATGGTTTCGGTTTTTCTTTTAAAAGACTGTTTAATTTATAAATCTTTACCGGTTCAAAACGACCTTTTAATATCCGTTCTCCGACAAATTCAGCATCGAGCAAGTGAGAAATCTTATCATATACCGTTCCTGTTATATATATCTGATCAGCCGGACAGATTTGAGAAATTCTTGCGGCTACGTTTACTGTATCACCGATAATTGTCAGATAGGAAATTTCTCTGACTATATATCCAAAGAAAATCCAGCCAGTATTGACGCCATAAGTAGTGTGCCAGCTGCCCAGTTCCTGCCGTTTAATCTTATCTAAACAATAATTCCTCACTGCAATTACACACTCGATTGCCCGCTCCAGGTCGTCCTTCTGAGTCCGTGGAACACCAAATATCCCGAGAACACGGTTGTCTGGAATAATTTTATTTGCAATACCACCATATTTAACAATAATTTTTTCAATATCATTCATTGCTTCAGTGAGATATATTGCATTATGTCTCATTTTAGCCCGGTCATCAAGTTTTACAGTAGTAATGAAACTCACAAAAAAAAGTGTAGCAATACGCGTTTCTCCTCCCCAGAGTTTTACATGTTCGCTTTCAATTTCTGTCTCGGCCGTCACGAATTTCGCTCCACAACTAGGGCAGTATTCATATTCTCTTAAGATTTGATTGTAACCACAAAAATTACACTCCCCCATAACAATACATTATATAAAAAAATCTGTTATTGTCAAGACTTAAAACTATCCATAATCATCAAGTGTGAGAAACAGATAATTTTGATTAGCTTGTTGAATTCTAAATTGGGTGCCAGTAATTACACAAAACCACAATGACTTACCCGCTGGAAAGTAGCTTCTTAATCTCGTAGTGTTTGCCATCTTCAGCCGCAAGCACTGTCACCCCTGTCTTTGTTCTTAATGCCCGTGCAATATTCCATGGTCCTTTGCGAATTATGGTCATTCCAAAGTGGGTTATGATTGCAACTTTTGGCTTTATTCCGGCAATAATATTTTCACAATCTGAAACAGAAAGATGGTCAATATCTGAAGGCTCAAGTTTCAAAAGGCTCAATATTACAATGTCGGCGCGATAAGCATCTATTAATTCAGGGAAGAATTTTGTATCAACGATATAAGAAATTGAGTAATTATCATGACTTATCTTAAAACCATAGGTCTCAACCCGGTGTTCATGTCGAATGGGAAATTTGACCTTCAAACCATCAAGCTCTATATCAAGACCTGCTTTGATTACCTTTATTTCTTTTAAAAATTCTAAAAGGTATTCAAATACTACTCCTCCCTTACCAAAGGCATCAGCCGGTGCTACTAAAAAACCGTTTTTCTTGAATCCGCCTTCGGTAATCACATCAAGATATACATTCACATCAGCAGAATGGTCAATGTGCTTGTGGGTCAATATTACCATATCAATCTTTTCAGGATTGAATTTTGGTAGATAAGTTAGAAAACGCAGGTATGACTCGGGTCCCGGATCAACAAGGATATTTTTGCCACCAAGTCTAAAGAAAATACCGCCAGTGGCACGAAGCTGTTTGGCAATGACATACCTTGCTCCTCCTGTCCCGAGAAAGATTATCTCGTCTACTTGTTGTTCCTGGACTTTTCTGGACATTTCAATACATCACCTTTTTTTGCACAGGCCTGACCTGTTTCTTTGTCAATAATCTCCAAAATTTCATCAACAGTTTTATCAAGATCTATATTTTTTATCACATATTTGTAGTCCTTTAGATATTTCAATTCTTCACTGGCATTTTTCAAACGTTCTTCAATCACACATTCATCATCGGTATTTCGCTTAAACAACCTTTTTTTGAGTTCGTCAAAATCAGGCGGTAAAATAAAAATATAAATTCCATCTGGATAAACAGGCATCAACTTCCTTGCACCCTGAACATCGATATCCATCAAGACATGAAATCCTTTCTTTAAATTTTCTTCAAGGAATGCCCTAGGTGTGCCGTAATAATTTCCATGTACTACGGCATATTCAACAAATCTATCCTCTTCAATCCATCGTTTGAATTCTTCTTCAGTCAGAAAAAAATATTCCCGGCCATTTACCTCGCCTTTTCTCTTTGGCCTCGATGTTGCAGAGATGGAATAAACAATATCCTTGCGCCGTGAAATTATCTCATTGCAAATCGTCGTCTTGCCAACACCTGATGGACCGGAAATGACGATAAGTTTTGCCTTTTTATTCAATGTTCTGAACCTGTTCCCTGATTTTTTCTATTGCTTCTTTTATATTTACAACCGATTCACTGATTTTCAAATAATTCGCCTTTACACTTAATGTATTCGCCTCCCGCTGCATTTCCTGAAGCAAAAAGTTTAAACGTCGACCTGGATATTTTTCATTCTCCAGGGTATCTTTAAAATGACTGATGTGCCCGGAAAGCCTGGCATACTCTTCAGAGACATCGGTGCGATCTGCAATATACAGTATTTCCTGATACAGTCTTGTTCGGTCGATATTTTCATTTACTTCCTTTATAAGTTCGTTCAGGTGTTTTTTGTAATATTCATTTCTCTCTGGAATAAGCTGTTTTATCCTTTCCTTTTCCCTCTCAATATCATCGAGAATTTTCAAAATTTCCCTCTTTGTATGCTCTCCTTCTCTCTTTTTTACTTTTAACAATTCGCGGAGTGCCCGCATGAAAATTGGCTTGAAACTTTTGAAAATCATTCGTGTATCAGTCTGGCATTGACTTATTTTTATCAACCCGGGGATGGCGAGGATGGTATTAATATTGATGGAACCTGTTACTTTATATTTCTTTTTGATCTCCCTCGCTACTGTTAAATAAGCATCAAGCAGTTCCTTATCAACTTCAAAACGGTTACCCAAAATTTCCCGGTCCTGCTGGACTACTACAACAACGTGACCGCGGCACACATTAGCCTGAACGATTTTTTTAATCTCCTCTTCAAAGGGGCTGAAAGAACCGGGCATTTTAAGGGAAATGTCAAGAAAACGATGATTATATGTCCTTATCTCCACATCAAATTTAATTGGTGGATTTTTTATCACACCGCTTGCCCGACCGATGCCGGTCATACTGTACATAATGACCTCGCTTCCGTGGATAGACTTATCTTTTTCAGCTTTGAATCTCTTTTATTGCAGCCAGAATTTATTTCAAACAAAAAAATTTTTACCTCTCAAGTATTATCGTAACCGGACCGTTATTCTCCAGAACAACAAGCATTCGTGCCCCAAAAACACCAGATTTCACCGGTACAGAAGACTCTTTCAATCGTTCAATAAAATATTCATATAAACTCTTTGCCCTTGCCGGTTCTTCAGCGTCAGTAAAAGATGGTCTGCGACCACGGCTTGTATCCGCAAGTAAAGTAAATTGCGAAACAACAAGTGCCTCGCCTTTTACGTCTTTTATGGATAGATTAAATTTACCATTATCATCTTCAAAAATCCGGAGATGGGCACATTCATGAGCAAGTTCTTCTGCCTGTCTTTCAGTATCACCTCTTTTTACACCCAGAAGTATAAGCAATCCTTCACCAATTTGAGAAAAGGTTTCTCCATCTATCCTCACCTCTGCCTTTTTTACTCGCTGTAATACTGCCTTCATTTTGAAACTGCCTCAAGGATTGCCTTTGCAAAATCCTTTGCAGCGTGCGGTCCAGATGCCGTGATAACATTTCCACTAACTTCTACATCCTTACCGGTATATTCAGCGCAATGTGGTTTTATCTCGTCAGCAGTTTGTGGGTATACCGTGGCTTTTTTATCTTTAAGAATTCCAGCCCTAGCCAGAACCACAGGGGCTATACAGATTGCGGCTACGGTCTTCTGGCTTTGATTGAAACCCTGAACGAGTTTATGGAGAGTGGCGTCGTCCCACAGATTTCTACAGCCGATTCCCCCAACAATAATTAGGGCATTAAATTTTTCAGGCACAATATCAGCAATTAAGAGTTCAGGTTTGACAACCATCCCGAGCATACCTTTCGCAGGTGTAGTATCTGTGGAAGCGACCACAACCTTCAATCCAGATTTTTTTAACAAGTCATAGGGTTCCTTAAATTCTTCATCACGAAAATCAGTATGGGCAATCACCATTACCACCGACTTTTCAGAAAGAGTTGATTCTGAGGATTGTGGGATTGATACCTTCTGTTCTTTTCTTGAGCCACAACCAAAAATGAGTAAAAATCCAATTACGATAAACTCTCTCATGAATCCCCCTGATTTCAAACTAAAAAGCGGGAGACGGGACTCGAACCCGCAACCAACGGCTTGGAAGGCCGTGACTCTACCATTGAGCTACTCCCGCATTGATAGAACATTTTCTTATATTCAACTTCAGATAATTATACCTGTTTGTAATTAAAAGTCAAGATGACGGTTTAAATGTACTTCTTGATTGACAAGAGATTTATTTTAACTATAATTTAAAAGCCTTAGAAACTTCAAGTGAGAATTTTGGCCGGGGTGGCGGAATTGGGAGACGCACCAGGTTCAGGACCTGGCGCTGGCAACAGCATAGGGGTTCAAATCCCCTCTCCGGCACTCTGTATGAAAACTTTATGATCCGATAAATCTTGCAATATATGAATAAGCTGAGATTACTGGTATTTGCTGGTCTAATAGTCTATGCAGCATTTTTTCTCATCCAGTCCTGTCTCATAATTACATATCCCTACCAGGTCTCGTATCCTGAAGGACTTATCCTCAATCAGGCAGCGCTTCTATCGAGGGGTGAAAATATATATAAAAGTATTAACGATTATCCTTTTATCGTGGTCAATTATCCACCAGTTTATCTCTTGCTCAACGCCGGTTTATTTAAATTATTCAAGGTCTCATTTGCACCAGGAAGATTGATCACATTCCTTGCCACGATTTCTGTTTGCATCCTGATATACAAAATCCTTTTGAAAAAAACAAAAAAAGAAGTCGCTGTTATATCTGCACTTTTATTCATTTCATCTTCTTACATTTTTAAAGATAACCCATTTATGAGGGTTGACATGCTGGGATTATTATTTACATTGCTCGGGGTTCGCATCTTTCTCGATATTGAGCACAGATATAATATCATATACGCAATCGGTTTTTTTATTTTAGCATTATACACAAAACCTACTTTCGTCTCAGCGCCGTTAGCAGTTGCAATATATTTACTGGCCACAAACCATAAAAAGGCAATGGTCTTTATTCTCACAATGGCAATCGTTTACTCGCTAACTTTTTTTATAATCAACAATTTAACATCTGGTGAATTTTTTCGTCATAATGTGCTGTATAATTTGAATATATTTGACATTAAACAGGCTGCAAAATACTACAGTCGTTTTCTACAGACCCATGCTTTATTATTCTTTTTCTCACTGGTATATATCTTTGATGGAGTACAAAATCGGGAATCCATCATCTGGATCACATATTTTATAGTTTCTGCAGTTATCACTATCTCTGTGGGTAAGATTGGTGCAGGTTCCAATTATTTTTTTGAATTGATCGCCCTGAATTGTATACTCACCGGACTTTCAATTGAACGATTTAAAGATTATATCGACGCAAAGAAGTATACTCTATTCATCAATGGTGTCCTGCTCGCCCAGCTTGTGTTATTCATTCATGCACCTTTCTTAAACGAACCGGCAATAATTCAAACCCGGCGTCAGGATTTTCAGAAACTGGCGCAAATCATATCGAACACTGATGGTGATATCATCTCTGAAGATGCAGGGATGCTCGTATTGAACAAAAAAGAAGTTTTGTTCCAGCCCTTTGAATTTACCCAGCTTGCTCATCAGAAAATCTGGAATCAAAAAAAATTTGTCGACGATTTAGCCAGCTGCAGATTCTCTTTGTTGATTCTGAGTTTTGATGTGCATTGTTTTTATGACCGGGAACGACTGACGCCAGAAATGGTGGAAGCAATTAAAAAAAGTTATTATATTGTTGATAAAATCGGTGATTACTACCTTTATCATCCGATTTTTGACAAGCAAAACGATTGAAAGAACACATCCTTTCTATACACAAAAATCTCATAAACCTGGGCAGAATATTCTATCGGTGCCGTGGTTATATCGGCTTGCCGTTCTTTATACTTCTCGTCTATTTCAGCAATCCCAGCTCAAATAATCTTTTCCCTCACCTATCACTAATCATCGGTATGTTGCTCAGAATCTGGGCTTCGGGATATACAGGAAAAGATGCCCGAACAAAAGAAATATCAGGCACATATAGAATCACGAATGGTCCTTATCGTTTTTTCCGGCATCCACTATATCTCGGAAATTTCTTTTTAGTTTACGGATGCATTATGCTCTTCAACCCTCCTGACTGGCTAAAATTATTTCTGATGATTGCTTTTCTACTTGAATATACAATAATAATTATCGCTGAAGAACATTACATAAGAAGACTACCACCAGCGAAATTAAAATTTTCATTCAAGAAATTGCAATCTGAAATTCCAACAATTGTTGTCCTGAGTATAATCTATATTTTATACTCCTATCTTAAAACATAGAAACAAGAGGGCCGGGGATGGCCCCGTTAAAGCCTGAGAAAACCCAGCCCCCTTGCCGGCAAGTGAATTTTATTTACTATAAACCTGGTTTTTTGCAAATCCCTCCAGAATTTCTGTCGGTAGACTTAAAAATACATCAACGACATCAGGATTGAATTGTTTCTCGCGAAAATTTTTTATTTCGTTTCTCGCTTCTTCTGTACTCATTGCCTGCCTGTACGGACGGTCAGAGGTCATTGCCGAATAAGCATCACAAACCGCAAGTATCATCGCCACGACAGGTATCTCTCTACCCTTCCTGCCTTCGGGATAGCCTTTACCATCCCAACGTTCATGGTGATAGAGTATCCACGGTTCAATCTCCCTCAGTTCTTTACTCTCCATAATTATTTCTGCACTTATAACAGGATGCCTTTTCATTATCATCCACTCTTTCTCATTGAGCGGAGCAGGCTTATTTAGAATTTTCTCTGGCACAGCAACCTTACCAATATCATGGAGCAGACCAGCACATTTAATCATCTCAAGCTCATGAGGGGAAAATGCAATAAATTTACCGAGTTCAAAAGCCAGCATTGAAACCTGTAAAGAATGCTCTTTAGTACAGGAATCAAGAATTTCTATCGTCCGAACGAGCTTAGAAATGATTGCGGCATTATCCATTAACCTATCCTTCTTTTTTATTATCCTTACATATCCATACCTTCCATCGAAACAATCAAGAAAGATGGCGTTAGTCACCTCTAAATTAAATTTCTCAATCTCTTTTATCCGGTAGAACTCCATGGCTACCCAATCATAAACCTTTTTCAGCCTGGATGGCACAAAATGCCCATCCACCCCCTATATAGCAAATTCCATGCCAGAAAAATTTCTTGAAATATCATTTAAAATGTGGATTCCAAAAACAAAAAACTGTGCCAGTTTTGCACAATTTGAGGTATCATTATAAATGTACGTAAATACGTCTTTTAAAAACATCTGATGTGCAAAATTTGCACACATATTCGATTTGTACAATCTTTACTGGAATGGTGTTTTACAAACTAATTAATCACCTATTGAATACTTCTTTAAGTAATTATATAAGGTCCGGCGTGGTATACCCAGTAATTTCGCCGCTTTACTCTTATTCCCCTGGGTGGCATTCAATGCCTCAATTATCGCCTCCCTCTCCACTTCCCTGAGGGGAACAATTTCACTCCTTGGTATTTTCAGTCCAATATCGCTGATGGTTATTACGTTTCCCCTCGCAAGGGTGACAGCACGTTCAATCACATTCATCAATTCCCGGACATTTCCAGGCCAGTAGTACTTTTTCAACTGGGCAATTACGCCATCTTCAAAACCTTTTATATCCTTGCCCATTTCTTTACAATACTTATTTAAAAAGAATTTAGCCAGTTCAGGAATATCACCCGGCCTTTCCCTCAATGGTGGCACATCTATTCTGAAAACATTTATCCTGAAGTAGAGATCCTGCCTGAATCTTCCCAATTCTACTTCTAATTCAAGGTCTTTGTTTGATGCGAGAATAAATCTAACGTCTATCTTTCTTGTTGTCGTTTCACCAAGCCTACGGATTACCTTGTCTTCCAGCGCCTCAAGCATTTTTGCCTGGAAACCAGGACCAGTATTGGAAATTTCATCAAGAAATATCGTTCCACCTTCCCCTTCTTCAAGAAGCCCTTTTTTGTCAGTATATGCACCTGTAAATGCTCCTTTTTTATGTCCGAATAATTCAGATTCAAGAAGGGTTTCAGGAATTCCACCACAATTTATTGAAAGAAATTTTTTATCCTTTCTTTTGCTCTTTAGATGAATCAGCCGGGCAAGCATACCCTTGCCAGTTCCGGTCTCACCAATTATCAAAACTGGTGCATCAGAGTTGGCGATATAATCAATGTTTTCATAAATCTTTCGCATCTTCTTGGATTTACTGATAAGATAACCTGTACCGATCTCGCTTATTACCTTTGTTTTTAACAATATATTCTCCTGGGCAAGATTGCGGAATGAAATTGACTTTTCGACGACTGAAGCAAGAATCTTAGAGACAGTTATCAAAAAATCACGGTCATTTTCTTTGAACATCGCACCTACAAACCTTGAATCAAGATAAATCGCACCAATCATATTTTCAGCTGTACCCAGCGGAATACACAGTATGGAACGAATCTGATTGAATAATACACTCTTTCTGATGTTATAATTGGGATCATCAAGGGCATTAGGGACAAAGACAATTTTATTTTTACTCATCTCTTCAATAGCAGTTTTTGAAAGTTCGGCAGCATCTTTAATTGTCTTTCGGTCCATATTCCGTCCCGCAATGAATTCCATACCCTTTTCTGTTTTTATGAATATCGCTCCCCTTTCTGCACCTGTAGCATCTATAACGAGGTCAAGAATATTAGCCATAAAATCTTTGTCACCGAGACCAGAACTGATAAGTTCAGCGAGCCTTGAGAATACCTCAAGATACTGAACTGAGATTGTCCTTCTTGAATACTCCTGTATAATAATAGGAAAGATTTTTAACAGAAGCTTATGTGTCCTTGCTAATTCGAGCCTGGCGTCTATACTCTGGAAAATCTGTTCAACCGACCATAATTCTCCAGCAATCTCGTTTATCATCCCAGGTGCACTCCCTTTTTCAACCATTGCTTCTATCTTTAATCTCTTTAAATACCCATAGTCAAACAGAAACTCCCTATCTATAAGATATCTAAGATGGGGTTCTAACTCCAATCTTTCTATCAAACCCTGCTGGTATTTGCTCAGCATAATGAAGCCGTCAGCGAGCCGGTACTCACGGCTTCCCTCTGTAACCATCACTTTTGACTGCTCCGCGAATTTAATCGCTTTATCAAACTCTCTATTTTCATAATAAAACTGACTCGATTTAAGATAAACCTCCGCTTTTACAGTAGTATCAGTTGTTCCTTCTTCAGCTCTCCTATTTGCTCTCTGAATGTATTCTTCTGCCTTTTTGTATTCTCCGAGTGTCCCATATATAGTTCCCAGACCAATCAGGTACAAGGGCTCTTCTTTTTTTGAAAGTCCTTCTTTAAGTATTGATTCTGCTTTATCAATTTCATTCCGGCGATAATAAATAGAACAAATATTGTAGCGCGCGTATTGTGAGTCAGGTTCAATCTTTAGTGCTTCCTGACTGAACTCCAGTGCTTTATCGTGTCTACATTTCTCAAAGTAGATATACGCAATATTACTCAAACATATGTACTGATGAATCTTGCTTCCGGTTCTGAGTGCATATTGGTATGCTTTTTCAAAAACAGTTAGGGCTTCGTTTGAATTATCAATTCTTGACAACAGCACTCCCTTATTAGTCAGTACTGAAACAAGGGCACTGAAATTCTTTATTTTTTCAAATCTGGCCAATGCAAGTTCGTTATACTTTATACCGTTTTGGGTATCGCCAGCTAAATGGCAGAATGAACTTAACAAATTAGCTGTATAGGCAAATTGTTTATCCAGACCGTGTTCATTACAGAATTCAAGTAATTCCTCACCCATCTTCTTGCCCTTCTCAAATTCACCTTTGTGCCATTCCAGAGTTGCATAATAATAGCGAACCTCAGCTTCCATCATAAAGTCATTTATCTGCCTGCTTATTGCCAGTGCTTCATCAAGTAAATTTTTTCCCTCTTCAAATTTTTTGAGATTGATATAACAGTAAGCGAGACGATTTAAAATTTCAATTTTTTGTTTTTCTAATTTAACAATCTTTAAAGCATCACTGAGATACCTTCCTCCCTCTTCGTACGCACCGATAGTGGTATATACTTTACCAAGTCCCAGGAATGTTTCAACCTTTAAATGAGGTGATTCGAGACAGCGATTGTAATATTCAATTGCTTCATTATGTTCGTCGATGCGTGTGCTCAGATCACCTAATTTTAGAAGAATTTTGTAATAATTTTCTGATTCAAAGCGCTGGCTATAATCAATAGCTATTTTGTAAAATTCTATAGCACTCTTATAATCGCCGATCCTTTCTGCATTCTGTGCTGAAAGTAAAAAAAATTTATACGCCTCTTTATATTCTCCTATCGCCTTGTACAATCTACCCAGCATTGGATAGAAACATTCTTCTATTCTCGCATTCTTCAAACCCACAACTATTTTTTTAATAATCGAAATCCTTTCTTCTTCTGGCATCATCTTAAAGATAAGCATCCTTATGATCTGGTTGGCAAGTCCAATAAATCTTTTGCCTTTGATATATTCTTCTTTAACCAATCCCATCATTTTTAAAATTTCCAAATTGATACTGGTGCATTCAGGGATAATGTAGCTGATAGCAGAAGATGTAAGTGAACAATCAGCAAGACATAAAATCTTTAACACTTCAAGTTCGACCACTCTCAATTTTTTAATCTTTGCTGATAAGATTTCTTCTATATACTCAGCGACCTTGAACTCGTTCAATGCCTTCATATCTAACTGCCAGTACTCCATTCTGTAAGTTAAAATCTTCTGTTGGAAAAGTGCTTTCAAGGTTTCAACAATGAACAACGGGTTTCCTCCGGTATAACCATGAAGCCAATCACCAAAAGACGATATATCCTCTTTAGTCTTTGACTCGATCTTAAAAAAAGTTTTTCTTATAAGGGCCTTTACTTCCTCATTTGAAAATGGTCTCAAACGGAGTTCAAGAAAATTCAACTCTTTTACGCGCGGGTCAAAATCAGATGTTCCAATTAACGCAATATTCGTTCCTGCGATACTATGACCGATGAACCTGAAAAGACCGAGCTCATAATCATTCAAGGTATCCAGGTCATCTACAAGTATAACAACATTCCTGTTCCTGGCAAAATCTATCAGACTTTCTGTAATCCTCGTATAGACCTGGAACTGGTCTTCAGTACTTATTGACCTTAAATCACCAACTCCAATTTCTCTTGAGATAAAATTATAAAAATACCCATCTTCCCGCCCGGTAAAGAAGAGTACATTGAAGTTTTTAAGAAGGTAGTTATATTTAAGCTCTTTTAATAATCTTGTCTTACCCGTACCAGGCTCACCATTGATGACAACTGCCTCCCCTTTTATTTTCAATAATTTTTTCACTATTTCAGAAATCTCAACAAAGGCTGTCAATGGCAATTGCACATCATAAACCGGTATTTCCGATATTCTATCTGAAAGGAATTTTCTGAATGTCTCAAATAACTCCACTGCGGTGGGTCTCAAACCTGGCTCTTCTG
Organism: Caldifarciminota bacterium; assembly: GCA_026416055.1. Taxonomy (GTDB): domain Bacteria; phylum Hydrothermota; class Tepidihabitantia; order SM23-42; family JAOAFX01; genus JAOAFX01. Next base: position 8,941 of record JAOAFX010000023.1, on the reverse strand, counting down.
AAAGAAGACGCAAGATAGTATTATTCACCGAGTTCGGAATACCTTCTATTGGTTTAAAGGGTAGTGAGGGGAATTTGCCCGATAAAGTTCTATAGATTATCACACCAAGTGAGTATAAATCGCTTCGCTGGTCAGCACCAATCCCTTTGAGGATTTCTGGTGCCACATAACCGAATGTGCCTGAAGCCGTCACCTGCTCGATTGTTAAACCGGCAAATCCGAAATCAATCAATACCACCCTTTTTTTCTCAGAATTATAGATTATATGCTCGGGTTTCAAATCACTGTGAACAAATCCCTGATTATGAAATGCCATTAAGGCATCTATAATTTGAATAGTCGCTTCAACAAAATCACTATTGAATTCTTTAAAACAACTATCAATCGGCCTTCCCTCCACATACTCCATCGTAAAATAGGAAAAACCATCTTTTGTCACGTCATAGTCGAATACATTGACGATGTTGGGATGTCGGAATTGAGAGAGGATCTGGAATTCACGGCTGATTAGGTGGTTTGATTCAGGGGTCCTATCCCGGGCTATCTTTAGAATCAAATCGTTATTTTTATCTCTGACCTTATAAACTACTGCATAATTTCCAGTTTCAAGACGTTTTATTACTTCATATCTTCCTATCTTTTCGGGAAACTTTGCCATGTTGATAAAGTCTATGCTGTTTTTATGGTTTTGTCAACAGGTTGATGAAATAAAAAAAGGCAGGGTTTCAAGTCCTGCCTTTTTTCTATCTTATCTTCCCTTATTCCACGCTGAGAATCTTGAATTCAATCCTGCGATTAAGATCCCTGCCTGATTTCGTGCGGTTATCTGCAATCGGCTGTGTTTCGCCATAGCCACGAACTTCGAGGCGTGACGGGTCAATGTTGTGGTATCGGACAAGATATTCCTTTACCGCATTCGCCCGTTCATAAGAGAGCTTCATATTATAAGAATCAGAACCGATGCTATCAGTGTGACCACCGATTTCAACCCTCATTTTCGGTTTAGCAAGCAAAACCTTTGCGGCATCATCAAGGACTGGATAGGATTCGGGTTTGATCACTGCAGAATTGAAATCAAAATATATACCCCTCAGAATTATCCTTTCACCGACCTTAGGAACCTTTCTCAACGAGAAATTTTGCACTTTTGTTTCATCCTTTGCTATGACCACAGGACTCGTCTCTGCAATATAATCCTGTGCTTCAACTTTTAAAACATAGGTTCCCGGAGCAAGTGTAACCTTATATATTCCAGTTGCAGGGTCGGTGGAGATTGCCGGAATTTTGGAATCAACAAATGAAATCTGGGCAAGCAATGGCTTCTCGTCATCCTTATCAACGACCTTTCCCACAAGCGTACCCTGGGCAAGGACGATTTTATTGAGTGCCACATCAATAACCTTTGTGTCACCTTCCTGAAGGGCGACGACCTTCTCATCAAACTGATAACCGGTTGCTTCAACACGGATACGGAATGTACCCGGTACGAGAACGGCTGAATACATTCCTGAAGTATCAGAGGTGATTGCTGGGAACTGTGTCTGGGGAAAAGTAATCGTTGCAACGATTGGTTGTTTAGTCTCAGCGTCAAATATCTTTCCAATAACCTTTGCTATCTCTTTCTTGTTCAAGGCAAAATCAAGAATGATCTGATCGCCATCTTTCAGCACCACCCCCTGTTCTTTCCACCGATAACCCTCTGATTCCACACGGATTCTGTAACTACCCGGTGAAAAAGATGTTTCATAAGTTCCATTCGCCGATGTCTGGATTGACTGTTTATCTGATCCTGGAAATGTAATCATTGCAACTAATGGCTCACCACTCTTTGCATCATAAATCCTTCCAGAGACCTTGGCGATTGGAATATGGACCTCTACCTTCTTTATCAGATCCGTTCCTCCAGAGATATTAAAAAATGCCTTCCACCAGAAATCAGGATTCCTTTCAGGATTCATTATTCCCAATTCACAACCGAGGTCAAAACTCACACTCCGGGCTCCGAATCTCAAACCCGGTGTAACCCACAAAGACTCAATACTATTATCCATATCAAAGTAGCCGAAAGATTCAAAAAGCAATCTCACATCCTCGGATGGGATTAATTCAATACCACCACCATGGATCAGGTAATTCGGTCTCTGCGAAAAATCTGCATCCGCAACATAATCCGGTTTTATGTCCCTTCCTGTGTATAAATAACCACCATTCAAATGTAACGCAAACGGTCCGATGCGAAAATCAAAAAGCCCGGTAAAGAGATAATCCGGGTCGTGTGGAATGTGGGGTGGAAAATTTGGTGGATATGGATCACCGCCATCCGGGTATTTCTCGGGAAATGAGTCGGAATAAAATCTTTTATCTATGTCATAGGCATTGTTAAAATACTCACGGGAAAGTCCAGGGCCAAAATTGACCGCACCATGGACACCAAATGCATAAATCAGGGGTGTTTGTTTGTCCGCAATGATCGGATAGCCAATCTTTCCACCCACTTCAATCGTCTCAAAGCCAATAACCGGATAGGGATCTCCCCGCTCCCTGGGATAGTTACTCATCTCAAACCATTTCATGAAGGGTGTAGCACGAAATCTCATCTCCAGATAATCAATGATAGAATAAGAAATTCCGGTAGAAACCTTGAAAAAATGTTTCCGGTCAACGACGCCCGTTCCCCATTGTGTAGTGTTGATCTCTTCATACCTTTCCTCAGGACTCAAATGGAAGGAAAGAACACCCATATTATGAGGCTGGGCATACTGGAGTTTGAACATACCTCTATTACCATAAACCGATATTTCCTGGGCAAGGAAAAGTCCTGGTAAAAGGCATAAAACAAGAATTGTATTCTTCATGGTGCCTCCCGGTATTCAACTAAATTAATCAAAAAATGCAGAAATGGCCCCAACGGGAGTCGAACCCGTATCTTCACCTTGAAAGAGTGATGTCCTAACCACTAGACGATGGGGCCCTGTGTGTGAGAATGTAAAGGTTACGAAAAGATTCATTATCCACAATTGCCCGGTTTATCAAAAAGTAATTCTCTAAGTTGGCATTTGTAACCATTATCCGATGTGAAAGGTCTTCACTCATTGCCAGAAGGAACTTTGCCGCTACTTTTGGATTTTCATTGATAATCTCCATGAATTGTGGCTTTTTCAAAACATAGAGCCGGCAGTCGGTCTTTGCCCTCACCGTTGCCGAGCGCGGTTTATCGGTGAGGAGTGCCATTTCACCGAAAAAGGAATTTTCTCCAAGTTCTGATAAAACCAGGACAAGATCACCACGGGTGAGGAATACCTCTACCTTTCCTGATTCGATAAGGTACATTTCATCACCGGTAGTCCCTTCTTTGACTATCACCGTATCCCTGGCAATTTCCCTTGATTCCCACTTAACCATCAGCCAGTTTATTTCCTGGGGCGAAAGGTATTTAAATAATGTCACCCGGCTAAAATCCTTCATAACAGTCTAATTTTATCCATATTTCGTAAACTGTCAATAGTATGTTGACCTGCTTTCTTAAATTTTAAAATGTTGACTCTGAAAAAATTATTGGTATAATATTTCTTATGATCCTCCATTTTTTTATATACTTCCAAATACAAACCGAAATAAGTGCTTATGCAAATCTGCATTATTCATATCCGGCTTCGAATTTGTTCTTTATCCATCCTGGTTTTGCCAATCCTTCAATATCCCGCGGTTTGATTGGATTCTCACTAAATCCAGCAAGCCTTGTGCATTCACATAATTCAGAATTCATGATGACCTTTGCACCTGTGATGGACACAAGGTTCTCCACCGAATTTACAATCCCGCTCGATACAATCACCACTATTATGGATACCATCCATATTCCGACAGAGCTCGGGTTTAAACAGACAGGTGGAATTGATTTTTTAGCCCTATCTTTTAAAACAGGGAACTGGAGATTGGCATTAGGTCTGCAGAGAGGTGATTATCTTGGAGCTGATTTTAATGCAGATTGCCATGTATCTTCAGATTATGAATTCGATTTCATTGATACCCTGACCAGCAGCGACTTTGGAGGTATACCAGAAGGTGAAACCATTCCGGTACAGGTAAATTTGAGCGGCATGGGCGAGGTCTCTCTGCACGGGAAAGGCAGTGGCTCATACAGAAGTGGTTCGTTTATCATTGCGGTAGCACGCAGACTTCTCGGGCTTGATATAGGACTGGGCTGGCAGATAACTCCATTTACAATAGATGGCAGATTTGATGCCCTGTTCAAAGGCAGATTGCTTTCCGCAAGTGGAGTCTCTGTTGTGACATTAAACGAATGGACATCAGACGCTAAATTCAATTTAGTGATTGATGCCGATTCAATCATTTGTGCTTATGGAAATACAGAAATGAAATTTTATCTATCAACAATTTACTGGGGCATAAAAAAAGAATGGCGATATCTGAGCCTGGGAATCTGTGGTGAATTCAGTCCACCGGTATTGGTAAGTGGGAGTTGGAAATTTGTGTCTTCTCTACCTGCTGAATTACCAAAAATTCGCTTTGAAGACGATAGACTGATTATAGATACACTCAATAAACATATATCTGGAAGCGCGAAGATGGTGATATATGGTTTTGAGAAAGAAGATAAAACACGCAGTGGCGATGTTAAAAAATTATTTTTAAGTTCAAATGGTATAACATCGGGCATGAGCCTGCGCATCTGGCGTTTTGAATTCGGCTCATTCGGTGGTTTAAACTTCAGCGCGGATGGAACTTATTTAAAAATGAAGGGTGGAATTAATCTGAGTTTTTTGACTTTCATTCCAATCCGCTTTGGCACAATCCTCCATTTTCAGTATTTACGTATCGGTGATATACCTATCACTGCACTGCCGGTTATCTCTCTGGGTGGCGGGACTGATTTCAAAATAAAGAAGTTCAATTTTTTCCTTAACTTTTCGGGCAATACAACCCATGGTGCTGCTTCTCTCATCATTCCCGGTATCATCGGTGGCGAAAGAACCAGGAGCTCACTCTTTTCTGCTGGTTTTGGTCTGAAATATAATTATTAGGGTTTAGTATCTTTGGGATTTTATCCTTATGCTATCAAATGCCTCAACCGAGTATTTGATAAACATCCGCAATTCATTACTAAATTTTTTTAACGCAGCATTCAATATATTATTCTGAGTTTTAGTGTCAATATTGAAGCCTGAAAAGGCTGTTTTATAGATGCGGAGCAGATTATCAAATATCTGCTCTAATTCTGCACGGGAGAATCTTCTCAAAAAGATTTTATTTTTGATGAATCTTGTTATCCAGTCATCTTCTCCAGGTGTCGTTGCAAGCATGAGGAGAATGTAGTTCTCTTTATAAGAATACGGTGTGGGACGAACTTGGTTGTGGAGCAAGTATCTGTCAACTTTTTTAAGCTCCTGGTCATTAAGGGCAATCCTCACCAGCCCTTCGAGGAATGCCCGACCCCGTTCCTGATAATGGTACTCCCAGATGTGGTTTATTTCTTCAAATTCATCGATTATCAAAACCAGTCCACCAAGTCCAAGCTGTCTTGCAATATAACTCAATCCACTTAGAATGTAGTTATAAAAATCGGCTGCGGTAGAAAAATCATAGAGTGCAGGAATCTGTTGACCACCCCGTACCCTGAATGGTGAATCACGGTCAGTTGCGTATTCCTTGGTTGATTCTCCTTCAATCCACTGCCAGAAAACCTCACTATACGAACCATTTTCTTCAATATCCCTTATTTTTCTTAAGACCGGAGTCAGAAAACAGTGATCAGTCAGTTCAATCTTACTTGCTTCCCTCAGCAAGTCACGAAAACCATACTCACAGCCATCTTTTATGTACCTGAGACTGTAGACGAGTTCATGATAAATCTTCTTTGGCCTGTAGGGTGGTGTCTCATGCACATGTAGTTCACAGTATGCCGTGGCCAGACCATTCTTCAGAGAAAGATGTCTCAGATACTCGGCAAGATGGCTCTTACCCGAACCATACTCGCCTTCAATCAAAAATACTCCACCGGTGCCTTTCTTTAAATTGTCAAGCGCCTTATGGAACAACTCAATCTCATAATTCCTACCGAATGTAAAAGCCTCTATATCCTGATGCGGAACCACTCCGAGTCGGAATGCCTCAATAAGCCTCCGGGAAGAAACGCGGTCCAGTTCCTTTTCTTCAACCTTTAACTCTTTGAGCCATTTTGTGGGAAGCCAGAGACACAAACCGCTGCGAAATTTAACGCGCGATTCAGCACCATTCCACCGTGTTTCAACAATAATTCCTTCGCCAAATATGTTATGGAAGACGGTCTTAAAATTCTTCTCGTTCAACTTTTTCTTTCTCTTCTTTCAGAAGTTCTACTGTCCGGGTCTTCAAAATCTGACGGGCAGCTTCTCTGTCGATTACAGTCTTTAAATTTTTTATTTGCCCGAAGGCATCAATCATCCCCACCACAAATAGACGCCTATAACTGATATCAAGCATCTGCATCTCGAGAACTGCATTCGCCATATTTTTTATAGACTTTTGAAGAATCCCATCTTCAAATTTGCACTCGTATGCTGATTCAAAAATTAAAGCGAGTTTCTCACCTAATTTAAGTAAAAATTCCATGGGTTCAATTTCAATCTTTTCAAGGTCAATCTTCACACCTACCGGATTTATTCTGGTGAAATTTGAACGCAATCGTTGTTTTAATGCCTCATAAACACCGCCCGTTCCCTCAAGGAGCAGATTCTCATCGGGCACCGCATAAAAGAAAATAGCACCGGGTAATCTTGAATTTCCACACTCATCAATAATCTGCCTGAGATTATCAAGCGCCCGCCTTTTGTCACGGGCTGAAGAGAAACTCATTCCCCTTTCGGCTTCATCAAAGAGGAGCACCAGACCATTATAACCGATGGTATTTATAAACTGTATCAAACTTCTCAACATCCGGAAGGCACTGGTTCGATCTATTCTCTCAGCAATGCGGTACTGGAGTCTCAATGCCCTTGGTATATCTTCTCCTTTTAACCACTGCACAAGGGCCAAAAATCCATCTTCATCTTCAGCTGCGAGATTACTTAAAGCACCCTTTATACAATTCGCAAAACTTATGCTTTCCAGCCCTTTTATCAAAGAAATAAAATTTCTGTCATCCCGCACCTGATAATACCATTTTCTCAAAAGTGCTTCAATCCCTCTTTCATACGGATTCATCATCTCTTTTTCGTTCAGGGGTGGAGTGATATTTGAAACGATCTTTCGGTAAACAAGTTCCAGCTTATCAAACGGGCATTCCGTGGCACTCAAGGAAACATAACTTGTAATATAATTATACCGCCAGGCGATATTACGGATCGAGTAGAGAAAATGGGTCTTACCGCCTCCATAATTACCCACGACGAGTTTAAATGTAGAAATATTCTGTCGTCCAGGAAAATTAAAGTAATCTGTTTCGAAGACCTTTAAATAAGGCTCGAGTCCAACCGTGTAATATTCAATCCCGAATTCCGGCGGCGTGCCATAACCACCGAGTGTATTAATCATCAATCGTGCAATGACCGGGTCTATCAGCGACATCTATTTTTCTGAAAAAGAAATATAGGAATAGTAAGTACCCCCTCCTTCTTCGTCATCAGGAATCCAGATTGCCTTCTTTCTGTCAGTCGTAGCATCAAAATTGGCGATATAAAATTGGACACCATTCCTTTCAAATCCAGATTTTTTGAAAAGATAGATCAGATATGCCAGTGTAACCCTTGAAAATTCGCGGTAATTTTCTTTCCTGGGATCGATAAAAAACTGTGATGGCTGTTTAAGGATCACATATTGATTCAATACATCCACCAGAAGGACTTTTTCACCTGGGGTTTTACCCATCAACAAAAGACAATTATTATAAGCCCTGTGCAGGTCTTGATAAAATTGATTTGCATCGAACTTTATCTTTTTCAGTTCTGAATCAAATTTCTCTATTGCATCATGAATTGCAACGGGTTCGAGGGGAACCTTAGATTTTATTTTTTCAATCTCAGGACCAAAAAAGATTGTTGCTTCACCAAATTCAAAATTGAGGACTATCGTATAAAATCCAACGCGCAATACAGGGAATTGTCCCCTTATCACTTTATTCTCCCTCTGAAAGAGTGCTTTTATCTGTTCACCGAGTCCGAAGCGAAATTCTTCTTTTGCCTTTTCTACCTCATTTTTTTCTCTATTAATCCAGTCAAGCAGCAAATTTTTAAGGGTAAACTCAGGTAGATTTGAGGCTATATCAAAAATAAAATTTAAACTTTTTTCCATGAGGTAAGCGTTCTGGTCTGGTTTTTCTTTCAATTTTGAATAACGCTCAATGAGTTTGACTACCTTTGCCGATTCCTTATTCAACTTTTTAAAACCTTCAACCATTTCTCTCATCCTCTAAATAATATCCAAAATGTAGTTACTGTCAATATGTGAAAAAATCTGTGAGGAACCTCCACTTTTCATGAATTGGAAAACCAAGAATATTATTATCAGGACTAACGTATTCTAAAAACTCACTCCAGATAGGTAGCCGCAATTTTCTGGTTGCGGAATTATAAAACAGTGCGACAGCAATCCTGAAAGTAACTTCAGAAAAGAAGTAATGCCCTACGAAAAAAACAACGAAACAGCAAGCTGTTGCATTCTATATAGATAGGAGGCGTCGTGCGCCGTATTCGAAATTGTCACCTATGACTTCGGTCGGATAAATTTAAAGTAGGGTAAACCTTCAGGTTTGCTTAAAAATGAATTATCCGCAAAGTAGTGACGGCCTGTGCGCTGAAAATCCTTCTTTGTCAATAGATGAACCAGGGTGATTTTCGGTTGGGAAATTGCTCTGACAAATTAGGAATGATATTATCACAACTGGGAATTCGCTCCTGCAGAAAAACAAAAAACCATCAAACTAAAAAGCGGAGAGGAGTCGAGT